>JBIHZO010000259.1:0-5406 GCA_044231405.1 Cypionkella sp.
GATCGACGGCCAGCCCTGCGCTCCGCACCACGATTGGCAAAGCTTCCTCCATAAGGAACGGTCTCGCCAATATGACCGCATGCGGACCGCTTCTCTGAAACTTGGCAAACGGGGCCCCTCCGAAGCCGACCTTGCCACTGCCGCCACATTGACCGATTGGGTGCCCCTGCGTGATCAAGACTTTCCGGGCGCGCTCTTACTTGGACGGCCAACGAACCATCCATTCTGCACAGGCCCCATCACCAACTCCTCTCGCCTCTGCGGCATTGATCCGCATGGCCGATGGGCTCGAACCGCCTCGCGCTAGTATGGCTTGACCGCATGACAACTCTTGCAACCCTCAACGTCCTTTATCCCAGTGTACTTGCGCGCTGGGGTGGATGCGAGCTGACGATGGTGCAGGTCTTGGACATGATCCAGGCAGATCGAGATAGGGCAGGGGGCCGAACTTCTGAGTTCTAACTTAAGGGGGTTTCAGGAGGCCCCACCGAGGCGCGCAATTGCCTGAATGTCATCAAAGAGGGTCCCGGGTGTCGGTTCGATCTCGAGCGATGCTTCAGGCTTTCTGAAAGGCTCCTTTCTCCGATTGGTTTGGCTTGGCATTTGACTCGCGACGGCCTCAGCCATGTCAGGCGGACCCTGGTTTGCGGCAGTGAGGGTTGGAGTTCGGCCGCTGGTGTAGCATCTGACGATTTGCGAAATCATCCCCGAGATCCAGTCGGCAATGTCGCTTGGGACGGTGAACGTGACGCGTTTTAATCCACGCGCCGTCTTGCGCGTCCGGCTGCGGGCGTTTTGCAGGCGCTTGCGCCGCTTAGGACTAAGCCCGAGGGGAGTTGTGGAGCAGGTGGGGGGCGCGGTCGTTTCTTGATCTTGATCCACAGGGCAAACATATTCCCCGCCGAAAACGATTTGAATATCTTGTTCTGCACCCTTCCCGTGCAGCTCAATCAGCGTGGAAACCATAGTGCGGATTGCGTCGAGCTGGTCCCCCGGCACGTATTTTTCGACCTTGGTTAAGCCTGCATTTTTGCTGTTCGCCCTGGCTTTTTGATAAGCCGCTTGTTTTCGTTCCTTCTCGCGCAGCGCTGATGCCAGTAGCCGATCCTGCTCGACTTTGCTCAGTCGTCCTCTGTTCATCGCATGCCGTCCCGCTATTTTTTCTGCACATCCTGACTTTTGGTGAGATCGACGAAAATACAAAACGCTGAGCGGAGGCGGGACCCAATTTTCCTATTGTCGCTGGGGCGAAAGTTCCTCCCAAGTTGGGCAAGATTGTCCCCGATTTGGCCGAAGATCTGTCTCACTGGCCCCACGGAGGCCCTTGGCCGCTAGGAGGGGCGCCGCATCGTGCAGGGCGGCAGGATCGCCCTATCCCGGATGGCAGAGGTCGAAATTGGATGAAATTCGCAATGGACCTGATCATCTGCAGCGGCAGATCATTACGTGACGCAATTATCCGCAGCGCTGCAGGTGTCGAGCCCATCCTGCGGCGACACCTTGATGCTTGCAGCGAGCGCGCCCAAGATAGGATGCATCCCCAACTGGCCCAGCCCACGGCCGGTGGTCAGGCGCAACTTCAGATATCACCCTCGATGCGCCTTTCGAAGAGTCGTGGAAATATCCTCGGATGGAATATCAAAGCTGCGTTGCCGGCAACTCGCGCCACTCACGACAGGCGTTCAGATATTCTCTCGCATCCTTGCTCAGGCGGCCGATACCCGCGAGACGGGCGAGTTCGATATCTGGATCCTCGGCCGCCGCTATTTTCGTCAGACTGCGGTCAATCAGATCCGCAATCTCGGTCTGGGAGATTTCGCGAAGTGAGCGATTGGCCATGTCCCGGAACGGAACGCGGTCCCGGACGCTGCCGCGGGTCCACAGCAAGCGATTATCCCCCTCCATGGTCATCTCGAATATGCCGTGCAGAGCGGCAATCCGTGCCTGGATTCGGGCACCGGTGCGTTGCCAGCCATGGATTTGGGAAATGCTCCGTGCCAGCGATGCCTCGGGCATTGGCCCCTCGCTGGCGACGATCTGTTCCATCAACGCAAGGAGTTGCGGCGTGTAGCTATCTTCGAAGAAGCGATTGGCATCAGGGGTGGCTGCGCTTTGCGTCCCACCTGTACCCAGCGTTTGCAGATCATGTGCCGGACCTCGCGCGAAAAGCATGGCCGCTTGCGCAACGGGCGACTCGGGGAGCCCGTCCGAAGCAGATGGCGTATCATTGCTGTCGCTTATCTCCGCAGGCTCGGGTGCTGCATCCTCCTGTCCCTCTGACATCTGATCGCATGGAATGGCCTCGGCGCGCCGCACACGGTCAGCGTCCAGAATCTCTGTGAGGCTGGCATTCACGCGCGTAAGTGTGGCTTACCGCCCGTTTCAACCAATACGATGCTGATGCGGCGCGGCCCTCCTACAGACACACAACCTTGCCTTGCGGGCGGAGTAATTTTGCTTGAGAATGCCGTGGGTAACAGGAGACTACGGTCCGATGGAAATACAGATGGGAACGGCTGCATCCCTTCTTGTACTGATTTCAGCTTTTCCCTGCTTGCGGGGAAAAGGCCTGATGCGGCAAGTCATCGGGATCAGCGAACGGGCTTTGAAAGCCAAGTTCGCAAAGGATTCCGATACAAAATTGACCTTCGAACAGAGCAAGCGGGCCCAACAATTGTTGGAAATTCTGTCGCATGCAACGAAGGTCATGGGATCCGACGCGGCGGCTGATGCCTGGATGAAACGGAAAGCAGTCGGCCATGGCAACAAGGTTCCGCTTGAGATGATGCTGACGCAAGAGGGGTGTCTTGCCCTGCATGAGTATCTGGTGCGAGTAGGGTACGGCGTGTACTGCTGATGGGGCCGATGCTTCATCTGACTTTTGAAGAGGGGTGCCCGCCTTCGCCGTCCCTGAGGTCCAACCCGATGGCGCGCGCATGAAAGATCACAACCAACATCTGGCATCAAGGCGCGCGCTCTATGCGGTTCGTGGGACTGCTTGATCATCTTGACCGCGTGGCCCTAATGGTGCTTGCCGAAGGTACCGAGTTTGTTCGTGGGTATCAGATAGGCAGGGTCAGCGGGCCTTTCCCATATCAGGTGTCAGCACAATCACGCGGCGAGCTGGTTGGGGTGGGCTTTCCCCCGAATTGGGCCAGACTTACTCCTGCGCTGGATCATTATCTTCGATAGCAAAGGAAGGGCAGGTCCTCGGGATGAACTTTAGCCGGGAGGACATCTGCGATTTCTTTAACGACCGGCCCTTCTTCCAACGTTGCTTCCCTTCCGCCGTGGAGGGTCCTCCGCAGTCTTCCGAGGATGGCAGGTTATCAAGGTTCCCCGAATGGGTACCAAAAAACTCCGCACTGCAATTTCGTAAGATTGCTTTGGGCGATGCATACTAAACGGTGGCTTGCGTGAGGCGAGAGCCACGGCGACTTCAAACCCCGGTCGTCAGAAATCCAAGCCAAGATCCAAGGTTCGGGCTGAATGGGTCAGCGCTCCGGCAGAGATGTAATCGACACCGGTCGCGGCCACTTCGGCGATGCGGGGCCATGTTGCCAGAGGCTTCTTTGACAACAAGACGGCCTGCCACCATCTACACAGCTTCGCGCGGGTTTGCCGAGGGCTAACTGCTGTAGCTTGCAAAACCCGAATTTATCTTGTCATGGTCAAGGCCCGAGTTGAATTGCGCCAGGGTTGACCTGCACCATTAGGAGCGCCCGATGGCCAAATCAGCCCTCTTTGCTCCTGTCGGATCCACTTCCGTCGACCTGTGTGTAGCAAGCGAACGGCAGCCCCTTGGAACGGTTGCCATTCTGTTTCGGCGGGTGCCGGTGCTTGGCGTCCCGCGTGCTTGGCGGAGAGTGAAGATCGATTTGCATACCCAAGTGCATTTACGCCGGACAGAAAGGTCTGGCGTCGCAATCTATGCTCCGATGCGATCTGGCTTTGCAGCGCGATTTTTTGGCAGTAAACTGCGGGCCATGGGTGAGTTGCCGCCTGAAATTGCCGATACCCTTCTTGTCAAACTTGGCCAAGGGGCGTCGCTTCGCGCCCGGCTCGTTGACGTGCCGCCGCCATGTCTGCGCCAAGACATCCCGGAGATGGGGTTCTACATCTCAATCAGGTGCCGCAGTTGAACGCCTCCGCCGTTAGGTTTTCTGATTGAGCAGTCCTGCTGGTCGAAGCGCTTTGGGCCACAGCGGAGCTTTCGGAATTTGGGTCGTTGATCGTCACTCCGAGATGACGACGTCGACTGCCCCCAACCGGGCGCTTGGTTTCATCTGCGCGGCCATCATTGGCGTCGATGATCACCGGACGACCGAGCGTAGCCAGTAGATGCGAGACATCCTCGACTCGCTCAGCGATGACATGGGTCACCGGGCCATCGCTTTCGATCCTGCCGACCACCCTCGCAAGCCGTCCGGCCATCACCGCTTTGCGGAAGGCCTCCTAGACCTTCTCCCAGACCACGATATTTGCCGTGCCGGTTTCGTCCTCCAGCGTCAGGAAGATGACACCTGAAGCGGTGCCAGGGCGTTAGCGGGTGATGACGAGGCCGGTGACGGTGATGCGGCCCTTGGCTTGCGGCAGCCGGTCATGCGGCCGACATTCGGGCGCGCGTGGGCGGAGGAGTTCCATCGGATGCGCGCGGAGAGACAAGCGGAGAGAGAGGTAATCCTCGATCACTTCTTGCCCCAGGTTCATCTGCGGCAGGGTGACAGCGGGTTCAGTGCCGCCTTCGCCGTCAGGCCCGAAGAGCGGCAGCGGCGCTGGGGCTTTCAGGGCCTTTGCAGCCCATAGTGCATCACGACGGGTCAGGCCAAGGGCGGCGAAATCATCGGCCTCGGCCAGACGCTCCAGCGTGTCGGGGCGGACACCGGCACGGCGCCACAGGCTTTCGACATCTGGATAACCATTGCCGCGGGCGGCGGCGATCCAGCCTGCATCCTCTTCGCGCATGCCCTTGATCTGGCAGAATCCCAGTCGCAGGGCCAGCTTGCCATCGGCGCGCAGTTCCAGTGTGCAATCCCACAGCGAATGGTTGACCGAGATGGGACGGACCTCGACCCCGTGATCCCGCGCATCGCGCACCAATTGCGCCGGGGCGTAAAACCCCATGGGCTGGGAGTTCAGCAATGCGCAGGTGAACACCGCTTGATAGTGGCATTTGAGCCAGGCCGAGACATAGACCAGCCGCGCAAAGCTGGCGGCATGGCTTTCGGGGAAGCCATAGCTTCCAAAGCCCTCGATCTGCGCGAAACAACGTGCGGCGAACTCGGCGTCATAGCCGCGCGAGAGTATCCGTTATGAGCAAGAGGTTTTTTTGACCCAGATTCGGTCCCCTTTCACCAGTGCATTGGCGGTTTCGAGCAGCTTGCGCATGATCGCGATGATTGCGAC
>JBIHZO010000260.1:0-5399 GCA_044231405.1 Cypionkella sp.
TAATGTCGATACCGAAGTGAAGCCATTTGCGCGCACCTCGCTTGAGACAGGCACGGATACGATTGTGAACGCAGCTGAAGCCGCTGGCGGCATGACGGTCGGCGGCAACGTGGAACCAGGATCGGTGGTCGTGGTCAAGTTCGGCAATGGCGCAGAGCATCGCGCAGATGTGTCGACCAATGGCACATGGACGCTGACCATTCCGGCAAATGAAATCCCTGCCGGCGAAAACAGTGTCACTCTGACGGCTGTGGCAACCGACCGTGTCGGCAACACCTCGACTGTGACCGAACAGGTCGCCCTTGATACCATCGTGCGCAACTTTGCCCGCGCAGGTGGCGCGATTGCCGGTGACGGCGTTGTCAACGCGATTGAGGCGGCGCAAGGGCTGGACTTCACCGGCACCGCCGAAGCCCACTCGGCGATCGTGGTACGGTTGGCAAGCGGCGCGATGGTCAACACCACGTCCGATACCAACGGCAACTGGTCTGCGCATTTCTCATCCGCGCAGGTTCCACGCGGTACGCTGAACTCGTCGGTGACGGTGGAGGCCACCGATCGCGCAGGAAACAAGGCGAGCTTTACGGATACCTTCGCCATCGACACGGTTGCTCCGGGCGCACCCGAGGTGACTGGGGTCAACAAATCGACCGCCGGCACCCTACGCGGCATTTACACCGAAGAGTCGACCGACAGTTATGCCTTCCACGAGGTCAAAGCCAATGGCACCACGGCAACGGTTGGCGAGAGCCACAGCAGTGCGGGCGCAGAAACGGAATTTGCTTTCTCCCGTGGCGTGCCGGATGGCAGCTATCTGGTGGTGAACACTCAGGATGCGGCGCACAACGAATCCAGCACCTTGCTGATCGTGAACAACACCAACGCGCCAGTGGTCGATCTGAACCGTGCGGGTCTTGCGACCTTCGATCTGTCTGCGATTGACCTGACAGTTGCCCCGCAGGCACAACTGAGCATCACCGAGGCGCAGTTGAAAGCCATCACCGGACCGGATCATAACCTGATCATCAAGGGTGGGGCCGATGACACGGTATCACTGATCGGTGGCATGGACACTGGCACGACCAAGGTGGTCAACGGTCAAAGCTATTCGCTTTACACCCTTGGCGCCGGGGCCAGCGTTCTTGTGGATGACGACATCTCCACTTCGACCCCTGTGATCTGATCAGGGGGAAGGGCAATGCCCGTGGGAGGTAAAAACCGGGCCGGAGTCGGGGAAGTGTTCCCCGGCCCGGCGCTGATCGCGATTATTTTGTTAACAGGCTGCATGGGAAGCGACATGTCTTCCATGTTGCGCACGGGCGAGGATGTTGCGCCGTCAATGGTTGCGGGCGGGTCATTGGCACCGCAGACCGAAGTGCAATCATCCTTGATCGCCGATCTTCAGGCCCGACGCTCTGTGCTGCCGCCGAGTGGGGCCTTTGCCAAAGTGGCCGACGCAGTGGTTGCGGCCAGCGCCGGGGCCGCAGCGGCGGAACTGCGCGTGGCGCGGCTGAAGGCCGAATCCCGAGCAAAGAACTGGCTGCCCTCGATTGGGCCGTCAGTGAACCTGACCTCGCTGTCGGGCTTGGCCGCCAGCCTTCTGGTTGAAACGGCGCTGTTCGACAATGGTCGCCGCAAAGCCGAACGCGAGTTCGTGGCGGCAGATGTCGAAGTGGCTGCGGTTGGTCTGTCGTCGTCGATCAATCAGCGGGTGTTCGAAGGACTGACATACTACCTCAACGCCCAGCGCGCCCGCGCCCAAGCCTCGATTTCCAGCAACGCAGCGGGGCGGTTGCAAGAGTTTGAAACGATCATGGGCATGCGGGTTGAGGGCGGCATCTCGGATCGGTCGGAACAGCGTGTGATCAGTCAGCGCTATGCCGAAATGCAGGCCACCATGGCCGCCGATCAGCAAACCGAAGCGACGGCAATGGCAGAATTGGCCGCCTTGGCCGGTGGGCCTTTGCCGGGCATCACCGGACTGGATTCCTTGCAGAAATCCACCGGCATAGAGCCGCTTTCGGTGCTGCGGGCACGCGGCGAAGGCACCCGCGCGATTGCTCAGTCAAAGCTGGAACGCGCAGGCATGATGCCAGGGCTGTCGGCCACCGCCAATGTTGGTGCGGATGGCGTGAACCCCGGCGTTCGGATGACAGGCGCAGGTCTGCTGAACCCCGGATCGGGTGCGGCGCTGGAGGCTCTGGCGCAGACTGCCGATGTCGTGGATCGCCAGACCGCCGAAGCGTCGGAAACCGCCAACCGCCGCATCGTGGCACTGGAGCGCCAGATCGCCACTCTGGCTTCGCGGCAGGCCCAAGGGACCGAAGTGTTGCGGCAAACTGAAGGCAATCTGGAACTGTTCACGCAACAGTACAAAGTGGGCCGCAGAACGCTCTTGGAATTGGTTGGGCAGTACGATTCCTTTGCAAGACTGGAGCGGGACCAGGTTTCGCTGCGCTATGACATCGCCGTGTTGGAGTTGGAAATTGCGAGAGATCGCGGACTGTTGGTGGATGGGGCACGCATGTGAACGACCGGGTGGTGGCCTTTGACATCAACGCAAGTCGGGTGGCCGCCGCCGCCCCGATTGCCGCACGTCCAGCGCCCGTCGCCCGCCCATCCCGCCCTCGCCACACCAACCGCGCCCTGAACCGCGCGCAACTGTCGTCGGTTTATGCCAGCCTGCTGGGGTCCGAAATCGCGATTGCCGATATTCTGGAACATCTGCAAATCGCCGCTGGGTCTGGCAAGCTGGGGCTAGCGGAAATGGCGCTGGCCCTGCGCGGAAATGGCATGTCCGCAAGCGTCGAAAATGTGGCCAATCCTACCGCCGACCACTGGCCCGCCTTGGCCGAAATGACTTCGGGCCAGATCGTTCTGGTTCTGGCCCAGGGCGACACTGGCCTGCAGATATATGACACCACTTGCCCGGACATGCGGGCCGAGGTGCCAATCCATGATTTCGGGCAGGTCTACGCAGGGCGTTTGCTGCGCGGCAAGACCACTTTAAAAGACTTAGAAATCCGCCATATCGAAAAGAAATCTGGTCCGCATTGGTTTTGGGGCGAATTCACCCGCTATAAACGCCAGCTTTTCGAAGTCGCGGCGGGCTCATTGGTTGCGAACCTTCTGGCCGTGTCGGTCTCGCTGTTCTCGATGCAGGTCTATGATCGGGTGATCCCCTATCAAAGTGAGCCTACACTGTGGGTTTTGGCACTTGGCGCGCTTTTGGCGATCCTGATGGAGGCAGGGTTAAAGCTGGCACGGTCTGGCCTGATGGATGTCACCGGAAAGCGGATCGAACTGGCGGTACAGGCTCGATTGATGGATAAGTTGCTGGGTATGAAACACGGCCCCGGTCAGCGCAGCCCCAGCGGGTTGTTCAGCGCCATGCGGGAGTTCGGGTCGGTGCGCGAGTTTTTTACCGCCACGACCATCGGTAGCTTGGCCGACCTGCCGTTCATCCTGATTTTCCTTGCCTTGGTGGCCAGCATCGGAGGCAATCTGGTCTGGATTCTGGTGGCCGGTGGCATCTTGATGGTTCTTCCCGGTTTCCTGTTTCAAAAGCGTATGGTCGCCCTGACCGCCGCCACCCAAGGCGCCAGCACCCGCGCAGCGCGCCTGCTGTATGAGGCGATTTTTGAGGCGGAAACCGTAACGACCCAGCGCGGCGAAGACCGCGTCAAACGCATCTGGGCCGAACTTTCGACCCTTTCGGCGGTGAAGTCGTCGGATCAGCGCCACCTGACCTCGATCCTTGGCTATTGGGCACAGGGTGTCCAGCAGGCGACCTATGTTTTGGCCGTGGTCGCCGGGGCCTACCTTGTGTTCGCGGGGCAGTTCACCGTCGGCACCATCATCGCCATCGGCATCCTGACCGGGCGTACGCTTGGGCCATTGGCTGCGCTGTCCTCCACGATGTCGAAATGGACCAACGTCAAGGCAGCGCTGGACGGGTTGGAGGCGATTGCCGATGCCGAACAGGCCGAAGAGGCGGGCCGACGTTACCTCCGCCGCGACCAGCTGACCGGCGCGTTCGAGTTGCGCAACATTGAGTTCCGCTATGATCCACAATCGGCGGCCACGGTGGAAATTCAAGGCCTGTCGATCCCGGCGGGCCAGCACATTGCGGTTCTGGGCACCAATGGGTCGGGCAAATCGACCTTGTTGCGCATTTTGGCCGGACTTTATCAACCTTCGGCGGGGCGTATTTTGATAGATGGCGTCGATATGGGCCAAGTCCATCCGCGCGATCTGCGCCGCGGCATCGGCTATCTGGGCCAAGAGGTGCGACTGTTCGCGGGCACTTTGCGCGACAACATGAACATGACGCAGCTGGAGCGTGACGACGACCGTCTGTTGGAGGCGCTGGATTTCGCCGGCATGGGTCAGGTTGTGCGCGCCCATCCCCGCGGGCTGGATCTGGAGATCAAGGAAATGGGTGAGGGTCTGTCGGTGGGTCAACGCCAAAGCATCGGCTGGGCGCGGCTTTGGCTGCAGGACCCGGCTGTAGCGATTTTGGACGAACCCACTGCGGCGCTTGACCAGACGTTGGAAACCACTCTGGTCAGCCGCTTGAAGGTCTGGCTGGAGGGGCGTACCGCGATCATCGCCACCCACCGGGTGCCAATCCTGCAACTGACCGCCCGCACGATCATTCTGCAAAACGGCCGTCTCGTGGTCGATGGCCCGCGTGAGGCGGTTTTGGCGCATCTGAACAAAGCCCCATCCGCTGATCCGGTCGCCACCCCTGAACCCGCGGTGAAACCCACCCTCACCCTTAGCGCCGTGCGCGCCACCGTGACCAACGGGAGCAGTGCATGAGCGTTGCCGGCTTTGACGACGACTTCGCCGCAAAGATGCGTGGTCCCAGTCGCACGATCTGGATGATTGTTGCGGCCGCCGTGGTGTTCGTGATTTGGGCCGCGGTCGCTTGGGTCGACGAAATCGTGCGCGCCACGGGCGAAGTGGTGTCTTCGTCCCGCCCACAGATTATCCAGAACCTTGAAGGCGGCATTCTGGCCGAATTGAACGTGGCCGAGGGCGATGTGGTCGAACCTGGCCAGACCCTCGCCCGGCTTTACGGCACGCAGTACCAATCGGCAGTGGACGAGCTGTCGGATGAAATCGCGGCTCTTGAAATCCGCCGTTTCCGGCTTGAGGCTGAAATTGCGGGCGAGTCCGGTTTCGATATTCCTGCCAGCCTGTCCAGCCGTGTGCCCGATATCGTTGCGTCCGAAAAGGCGCTGCTGACGGCGCGGCAAGGTGAATATCAGGCGCGGGTCGAGGGCGCTCAGGCAGTTCTGGAACAGGCCGACAAGGAGCTGGACCTGCTGCAAAACATGTACGAGCAGGAAATCGCCCCCCTGATCGAAGTCACCCGTGCCCGCAAAGCCCAC
>JBIHZO010000261.1:0-5398 GCA_044231405.1 Cypionkella sp.
CGCCCGCAATATGGTGGCCGAGCGTGGGCAAGAAGATTGGGACAGCGAGTTCCAACGTTTTCCCCGCCTGTTTCAAGGCCACGAGTCGATCCCCGGCCTGACCTGGCCCACCACAACCTTCAACGGGAGAATGTCGGTCTTTCTGGGCAATCGCCGCGTTGATATCTGCCAGTTGGGCCGGGCCCACACCGCAGGCGACGCGGTCATCCATGTGCCTGACCAGAACGTCATGTTCACCGGCGATATCGTCGAGGCGCATTCGGCCTGCTACTGTGGTGACGGCCATTTCAACGAATGGGGTGCCACCCTGGACGCCATCCGCGCCTATGATCTGGATGCCATTGCACCCGGTCGTGGTGACGCCGTCATCGGGCGGTCGGCAGTGAATGCAGCCCTTGATCGCACCCGCGATTTCGTCGACAGCACTTACAAACCCGTCGCCCGCATCGCCGCCCGCAACGGCACCCTGCGTGAGGCTTGGGATGCTTGCCGCGCCGAATGCGACCCCAAATTCAAGGACTACGCCATCTACGAACATTGCCTGCCCTTCAACGTCGCCCGCGCCTATGACGAAGCGCGCGGCATCAGCCACCCCCGCATCTGGACCGCACAGCGCGATCTGGACATGTGGGCGGCGCTGCAGGGCTAGGGGGGCAGCATGACCGAAGTTGGCAACCGCTACCCCATCGCATTCCGGCTGTATCCCTATGCCAAATCGGCCGATCAAACCACCGCTGATCCGGCGCGCCATCCGGTGGTGATCGTTGGCGGCGGCCCGGTTGGTCTGGCCGCAGCGTTGGACCTTGGCCGTCGCGGCGTGCCGGTCTTGGTGCTGGACGATCACGAGGGCGCGGGCCAAGGCAGCCGCGCGCTTTGCTTTGCCAAGCGCACGCTGGAGATTTGCGACAGGCTGGGCGCGGTGGGTCCGATGCTGGACAAAGGTGTGCGCTGGAACGTGGGAAAGGTTTTCCACGACGACCGTTTGCTTTATGAGTTCAACCTGTTGCCCGAAGACGGCCACGCCATGCCCGCCTTTATCAACCTGCAACAGCCCTATTTCGAGCAGTTCCTTCATGAGGCGATTGTGCAGGCGCAAACCGAGGGCGCGCCCATCGAAATCCGGGGCCGCAACCGGGTGGATGGCGTCACCCCGGCGGGCGACCACGTCTTGATCGACATTGCCACCCCAGACGGCCCCTATCGCCTTCGCGCCGATTGGCTGATTGCCTGCGACGGCGCGCGTTCGCCCGTGCGCAACATGCTGGGGCTGGATTTCAAGGGCAGGGTGTTTGAGGACAATTTCCTGATCGCCGACGTCAAGATGAAGGCCGATTTTCCGACCGAACGCTGGTTCTGGTTTGAACCGCATTTCAAGTCGGGTGACTCTGCCCTGCTGCACAAACAGCCCGATGACGTCTGGCGCATCGACTTCCAACTGGGCTGGAACATCGACCGCGCCAAAGAATTGGAACCCGCCAACATCCGCGCCCGTGTCGATGCCATGCTGGGCCCGGATGTGGACTATGAGCTGGACTGGTGCTCTATCTACAATTTCCAATGCCGCCGGATGGACCAGTTCCGCCATGGCCGGGTGCTATTTGCCGGCGATTCGGCGCATCAGGTCAGCCCCTTTGGCGCGCGTGGGGCCAATTCGGGTGTGCAGGACGTCGACAATCTGGGCTGGAAACTGGCACTGGTGGTCGCAGGCCAGGCACCTGAAGCACTGCTGGACAGTTATGACGCCGAGCGCGTGCATGGTGCAGACGAAAACATCCTAAACTCCACCCGCGCCACCGATTTCATCACCCCGAAAACACCAGTGTCGAAGATGTTCCGCAATGCCGTGCTGGCCCTGGCTGAAACCCTGCCCTTTGCCCGCACCATCGTGAATTCTGGCCGCCTCTCGCTGCCCTGCACCTATGACGGATCGGACCTGAACGGAGACGATTGCGCCACGATGCCCGCGCGCACCCGTCCCGGCAGCCCCTGCCCCGATGCGCCCCTGCCGGACGGGTGGCTGCTGCCCAGACTGGGGCGCGGCTTTGTGCTGATGACGCTGAACCTTGAGGCCCCAGCAGTCCTGACGGCCCATGGCGTGACCATCCCGCGCCTTGCGCTGGATATCACTCCCGAATTGCGGGCCCGCTATCTGGGTGATGCCAAAAGCGCCGTTTACCTGATCCGCCCCGACCAGCATGTCGCTGCGCGCTGGGAAACCTACGACGCGGCCAAGATCGAAACCGCCCTCGCCCGCGCCCTCGCTCTGGAGGTAACATGCTGATCAGCGAACCCAATTTGCCAAACCCGGACGAAAGCTACGCGCGCCTGATTGCCGCTCATGACGGGCTGAGCGAGTCAGAAAGCCACGCCATGAATGCCCGCCTTGTGCTGATCCTGATGAACCACATCGGCCAGGATACCGTGCTGGCGGAGGCGTTGCGACTGGCTCAGAAACCCTGAAAACTGGTGCCCGCGGCCGGACTCGAACCGGCACGGCCATACGGCCGGGAGATTTTAAGTCTCATGTGTCTACCATTTCACCACGCGGGCAGCGGGTGTGCGCGCCACCATAGCCGCGTTGGCGGCAAGGTAAAGGCCCGCTGCAGCTTCGCTGCACTGCCGCAATTGACAGCACCAAAATCACTACGCCATATGGGGACCAGAGTTTGCAGGGGTATCCAATGAAGAAAATCTATCCCACCGCCGCAGCGGCGCTTGAGGGAGTGTTGTTTGACGGCATGCTGATTGCCAGCGGTGGCTTCGGCCTGTGCGGCATTCCGGAGTTGCTGATCGCGGCCATTCGTGATGCCGGGACCAAAAACCTGACCGTCGCGTCCAACAACGCGGGCGTGGATGGCTTTGGGCTTGGTCAGTTGCTGGAAACGCGGCAGGTCAAGAAGATGATCTCGTCCTACGTCGGTGAAAACGCAGAATTCATGCGCCAGTACCTTTCGGGCGAGCTGGAGCTGGAGTTCAACCCGCAGGGCACTCTGGCCGAGCGCCTGCGCGCCGGTGGGGCGGGCATTCCCGGCTTTTACACCGCCACAGGTGTGGGCACTGTGATCGCCGAGGGCAAGGATCACAAGGATTTCAACGGTCGTACCTATATCCTCGAAACCGGGATTGTCGCCGATCTGGCCATCGTCAAAGCTTGGAAGGCCGACCCGTCGGGCAACCTTGTCTTCCGCAAAACAGCACGCAATTTCAACCCGCCCGCCGCGACATCGGGCAAAATCTGCGTGGTCGAGGTTGAAGAAATCGTGCCGCTGGGGTCGCTGGACCCCGACACCATTCATCTGCCGGGCATCTATGTGCACCGTATCGTGCAAGGCGCGCATGAAAAACGCATAGAAAACCGCACCACCCGCAAGAAGGAGCAGTAAGATGTGGGACCGCAACCAGATGGCCGAACGCGCCGGGCGCGAATTGCAAGACGGCTGGTATGTGAACCTTGGCATTGGCATCCCCACGCTGGTGGCAAATTATATCCCGCAGGGGGTTAACGTGACCTTGCAGTCGGAAAACGGGATGCTGGGCATGGGCCCCTTCCCGTTTGAGGGCGAGGAAGACGCCGATCTGATCAACGCCGGCAAGCAAACCATAACCGAGCTGCCGCAAACCGCTTATTTTGACAGCGCCCAGTCGTTTGCGATGATCCGCGGCGGCAAAATTGCCATGGCGATCCTTGGCGCGATGGAGGTGGCCGAAAACGGCGATCTGGCGAATTGGATGATCCCCGGCAAGCTGGTCAAGGGCATGGGCGGAGCGATGGACTTGGTCGCGGGCGTCGGCCGCGTGGTGGTGGTGATGGATCACACCAGCAAACATGGCGAGTCCAAGGTTTTGAAAGCCTGCACCCTGCCATTGACCGGCCGGGCCGTCGTCAACCGTATCATCAGCAACATGGGCGTGCTCGACGTGGTGCCGGGCGGTTTGCGCATCGTCGAATGCGCCGAGGGTGTGACAGAGGCCGAGCTGCGGGCCGCCACCGAGGCAACCATCGTCGACTGACCATCGTCGCCAGGATTTTCTGAGGAAAACGTGGCAAAGGGGGGCAAACGCCCCCCTTTTTGTCAGCTTAACCGCCCGCCGCGATCACTTTGAACACGCAGGGGTCGGTCACCAGTTCTGGCGGTGTCTGGCACAGCCCCTGCGCCACCTGCCACGCGGCCAGAACCTTGGGCACGTAATCGCGCGTCTCCGCATAGGGCGGTATGCCGGAGTTGGCCTGAACCGCGCCCTCTCCGGCGTTGTAGGCGGCAATCACCATCAATGGATCGCGGTCAAAATTGGTCATCAGCCAATCCAGATAGGCCACACCGCCCTTGATATTCTGCACTGGATCGGTCGAATCTGTCACGCCAAAGCGGCTGGCCGTGGCTGGGATCAACTGCATCAGACCCTGCGCGCCAGCAGTGCTCAACGCATCGGGCTTGCCTGCGCTTTCAATGCCAATCACCGCCAGCACCAAGGCAGGCGACACTTGCGTGCCAATCGTGGCTTTCAGAATTTCGGTGCCATAGGTCTGGGCGATTTCCTGCATGTGCTGCATCCGGGGCGCAGAAACACTGGCGCCACCCGGCCCTTGCGAGAGGGATGCCATTGCCAGCGGAAACCGACCCGCCACCTGATCGGCTTGGGTCGGGACCACTTGCCAAAACCAGTCGTACTTTGCCCCGGCAGGGACAGCTGGCGTCACCGGACCAACCGCTGCGGGTTTCCGTTCCACCACCGGCAGTGCAGCCAGAAGACGCGCCTGTTCGGCCGGATCGATCTGCACTGTGATTCGCTTGCCGGGCAGACCGGTGCCAACCTTGACCCGCTTGAAGCTGAAATCGCTGGGCTGTTCGGCCAATGCGGCAAAGGGAAGCGTCAGGCAAAAGCCCGCGCACAGCAGCGACAGCGTGATTCTTGGTTCCCGTTGCATCGCGTTGGATGCCGCCTGATTTGTTATCGTTGCTGAAACTGTCGCAGAATCACAAGTCCCGCGCCATGCTGTCATGCCCCTAATCAAGGCAATTTTGCCAGAATTGACCCAAAAGCAACGGTTTATCTTGATAGGCGATCCCGCCTAAAGTCTTTTCCATCAAGCAATAACAACGGTTTAGCCAGCTATTTCCAGTTTTTCGGGCTGCGCTGAAAATGCCGCCTTCGGACCCAACTGCCGCCACGATCACAGGGCCATATAGGGTCATACCGAACGGCACCGGATGTGAAACAGAGATCACGCCCAAAAAAGGTACGAAGCGGTTGCAACCTGAGCAAATCCTGGGAAAGGGACTGAACTATGAAATTGCTGAACATCCTGAAGAACTTCAAATCCGACGAATCTGGCGCCGTGACCGTTGACTGGGTCGTTCTGACCGCAGCCATCGTGGGCCTGGGCCTGGCCGTCATG
>JBIHZO010000263.1:0-5367 GCA_044231405.1 Cypionkella sp.
GAACTGATCGCGGGTGGGCATCCGCATCCGATCAAACCGGGCAGCATCGCCGGATGCACCTATTGCCACCCGCAAGTGGCAAGCGTTGGGATGACCGAAGCAAAGGCGAAAGAGGCCGGATTCACGCTGAAGGTTGGGCGTTTCCCCTTCATCGGCAACGGCAAGGCAATTGCTCTGGGCGAGGCCGAGGGCTTCATCAAGACCATCTTCGACGCCAAAACCGGCGAGTTGTTGGGCGCGCATATGATCGGAGCCGAAGTCACCGAACTGATTCAGGGCTATGTGATCGGTCGCGCGCTGGAAACCACTGAGGAAGACCTGATCAACACCGTCTTCCCGCATCCGACCCTGTCCGAGATGATGCATGAATCGGTGCTGGACGCCTACGGTCGCGCGCTGCACATCTGATACGCCCCGCCTTGCGTCATAAGGCGCTGGTGGGCTGCCCGACCAGGATTGCGCAAAAGGGCGGCAGCGCAGGCTGTCGTTATGCGTATTCTAGGCCAATAGAATGGGCACCCAAAGCCTTGATGAAGGCGGCAACCTGATGGATACAGCCCCACAAGCTGGACCATCTTGCGAAAGCCTGCCGGATCAAATCGATGATTCTGGCTGGGCTTCAGACCAGCGCCGAAAGGATGACCTATGCGGGCCGCTTTGACAGTTCTGGCGTTATGGGCGGCTGGCCTGGGGGCTGCGGCGCAGTTTGGCAAAATTTCCGTTCTCTATCAAACGCTTCAAACCACCTACACTGATCATGCCGGCGTCGGTATCGGGTTGATGGTGTCAATTGTCGGTATGGTGGGGCTGGTGTTCGGCACCACTGCCGGGCTGTTGGTGGCGCGGATCGGGCCGAGACGGTCGATCTTGGTGGCGCTGGCCTTGGGGGCCGCTGTGAGTGCGGTGCAATCCGTTTTCCCCAGCTATCCGGTGATGATGCTGACCCGGGTGTTGGAGGGCGCGTCGCATCTGGCGATTGTGGTGGTGGGGCCAACGGCGATTGCCGGGGTGACGCCTGCGCGGCATCAGGGTTTGGCGATGACTTTGTGGTCGTCGTTCTTTGGCGTGACCTACGCGGCGCTGGCGTGGTTTGCGCCGGGGTTGATTGCAGATCATGGGCCGGCGGCATTGTTCTGGGGCCATGCCGGGTGGATGCTGGCCTGTTTTGCGGCGCTTTGGGTTTGGATGCCCCGCGACCCTGTGCATCGCCTCGTTGGGGTGCAGAGGAGTCTTTTGGCGCAGCATTGGTCGATTTATGCCTCGCCTTTCCTTGCTGCCCCGGCGATGGGGTTTGTTTGTTATACAATGACTTACGTCGCGGTCTTGACCCTGCTGCCGGGGGTGGTGACGCCCGGTTGGGGGCATTTCATCGGTATCAGCATGCCCTTGACGTCAATTCTGGTGTCTTTGACTTTGGGCGTGTGGCTGTTGTCGCGCATGCCTGCGTTCCGACTGGTGCAGGTGGGGTTTGGCGTTGCTTGTCTGGCGGCGACGGGTTTGTGGGTGGTCTGGGGGCAGGGCGCAGTTGAGGCGGCGTTTGCTCTGCTGCTCGCCGGGGCTTTGGGCATTGTGCAGGGGGCGAGTTTTGCGGCCTTGGCGCAGATCAATCCTCTGGCCGAAGACCGTGCCCGCGCCGCCGGGGCGATTGCGCAATTGGGCAATCTGGGAACCACCAGCGGTACGCCGATGCTGGCGCTGATCTTGGCGCAGGCCGGCGTGGGCGGCCTTGCGCTGTTTCTGATCGGGTTTTCGGCGCTTGGAATTGCGATCCATGCGCTGCAAGCGCGCCGTCGACTTAGCGGCTGACAGGACCGCCGGCTGCGGCCCAATCGGCAAAGCCGCCGATGTTATGGGCATCGTAACCCAATTTGATCAAGGCTTGGGTGGCCATGCCTGCGCGACCGCCAACAGCGCAATAAACGGCGACCGGCTTGCCCTTGGCAATTTTCGCCTCCGCCTGCAGCGGCACCATCGGCAAGGGGATATGCAGCGCGCCCTTGGCCATGCCCGAGGCGGCGATTTCAGAGGAGTCACGCACATCAACGATGATCATGTCACCTGTTGCAGCTTTCGCGATGGCGTCTTTGACGGTGAGTTTTGACATTCCGCAGCCTTTTCTGATTGGATTGATGCCAATATATGCCAATTATGGAATATGTAAAGACCTTCAGCACGATTTGATTTTCACAATGTGCAGCGTTCATCCTTCGTTCACATTTTAGGGTTGGAGACTCGGTCAATCCGCCCTATCTGTCTTTGTGTCGAGTGGGGTGAGTCATGGCTGAACAGAAGTTCATTGAGGTGCGCGGTGCGCGCGAACACAACCTGAAATCGGTAGATGTGGACATCCCGCGCGATCAGTTGGTGGTGATCACCGGGTTGTCGGGATCTGGCAAGTCTTCACTGGCCTTCGACACGATCTACGCCGAGGGTCAGCGGCGCTATGTCGAAAGCCTTTCAGCCTATGCGCGGCAATTCCTTGATATGATGGGCAAACCGGATGTGGATCACATCTCGGGCCTGTCTCCGGCCATTTCCATTGAGCAGAAGACCACGTCGAAAAACCCGCGTTCCACCGTCGGAACCGTGACCGAGATTTACGACTACATGCGCCTGCTCTACGCCCGTGTCGGCACGCCCTTCAGCCCCGCGACGGGCCTGCCGATCACGGCGATGCAGGTGCAGGACATGGTCGATGCGGTGATGGCGATGCCCGAAGGCAGCCGCGCCTACCTTCTGGCACCGATCATCCGAGACCGGAAAGGTGAGTATAAAAAGGAATTTCTGGACCTGCGCAAGCAAGGGTTTCAACGGGTCAAGGTGAATGGTGAGTTCTTCGAGCTGGAGGAGCCGCCGACGCTGGACAAGAAATTCCGCCACAACATTGATGTCGTGGTGGACCGGATCGTAGTGCGTGAAGGTTTGGAAACCCGGTTGGCAGACAGCTTTCGCACGGCCTTGAATCTGGCTGATGGCATCGCGGTGATAGAAACCGCGCCGACCGAAGGCGATCCCGAACGCATCACCTATTCCGAGAAGTTCGCCTGCCCGGTGTCGGGCTTCACCATTGCCGAAATCGAGCCGCGCCTGTTTTCGTTCAACGCACCGTTTGGCGCTTGCCCGGTGTGCGACGGTCTCGGCATGGAGTTGTTTTTCGACGACCGTCTTGTGGTGCCGGACCAGTCGCTGACACTGATGGGCGGGGCGATTGCGCCTTGGGCCAAATCGAAAAGCCCCTATTTCACCCAGACCATCGACTCGCTGGCCAAGCACTATGCCTTTGATAAAAAGTCTAAATGGAAGGACTTGCCGGAAAAGGTCAAAGAGGTATTCCTGCGTGGGTCGGGCGAAGAGGAAATTGCTTTCCGCTATGATGAGGGTGGCCGCATCTATCAGGTCAGTCGCGTTTTCGAAGGCGTGGTGCCAAACATGGAGCGGCGCTATCGCGAGACGGATTCCAGTTGGTCGCGTGAGGAGATGGAGCGCTTTCAGAACAATCGACCCTGCGGTGCCTGTTCGGGGTTCCGGTTGAAACCCGAGGCTTTGGCGGTGAAAATCGCCGGGCTGCATGTGGGTCATGTGGTCAAGATGTCGATTGCCGAGGCGCATGAATGGATCGGCGCGGTGCCCGAGACCTTGGGCGTGCAGAAGAACGAAATCGCCAAGGCGATCTTGAAGGAAATCCGCGAGCGCCTGGGATTTTTGGTCAATGTAGGCCTGAATTACCTGACCCTGTCGCGCAACGCGGGCACGCTTTCGGGGGGCGAATCGCAACGCATTCGACTGGCCAGCCAGATCGGCTCGGGGTTGACCGGGGTTCTGTATGTGCTGGACGAGCCGTCCATCGGCCTGCATCAGCGTGACAATGACCGGCTCTTGACCACGCTGAAGAACCTGCGCGATGCGGGCAACACGGTGCTGGTGGTGGAACATGACGAGGATGCGATCCGTGAGGCAGACTATGTCTTTGACATGGGGCCGGGGGCGGGGGTGCACGGCGGCATGGTGGTCTCCCATGGGACGCCCGCGCAGGTGGCGGCCGATCCTGCCAGCCTGACCGGGCAATATCTGTCGGGGACGCGCGAGATTGCGGTGCCGAAAACCCGGCGCAAGGGCAATGGCAAGAAGCTGGTGGTCGTCGGCGCGACCGGCAACAACCTGAAAAACGTCACCGCCGAGTTTCCCTTGGGCAAGTTTGTTTGCGTCACCGGGGTGTCGGGTGGCGGCAAGTCAACGCTGACGATTGAGACGCTGTTCAAGACCGCGGCCAGTCGGTTGAACGGCGCGCATGAGACGCCTTCCCCATGTGAGACGATCAAAGGGTTTGAACACCTCGACAAGGTCATCGACATTGATCAGCGCGCCATTGGCCGCACGCCGCGCAGCAACCCTGCGACCTACACCGGGGCATTTACGCCGATCCGTGACTGGTTTGCCGGGCTACCCGAATCCAAGGCGCGGGGGTATTTGCCGGGACGGTTCAGTTTCAACGTCAAGGGTGGGCGCTGCGAGGCGTGTCAGGGCGATGGCGTCATCAAGATCGAGATGCACTTCTTGCCGGATGTCTATGTGACTTGTGAGACATGCAAGGGGCAGCGCTACAACCGCGAAACTTTGGAAGTTAAGTTCAAGAACAAGAGCATAGCCGATGTTCTTGACATGACATGTGAAGATGCGCAGGGGTTTTTTCAAGCTGTGCCGGGCATCCGTGAAAAGATGGATGCTCTGTGCCAGGTGGGGCTTGGCTACATCAAGGTTGGCCAACAGGCGACGACGCTTTCGGGCGGCGAGGCGCAGCGGGTGAAGCTGTCGAAAGAACTGTCGCGCCGCGCTACCGGGCGCACACTGTATATTCTGGACGAGCCGACGACCGGCCTGCACTTTGAAGACGTGCGCAAACTGTTGGAGGTGCTGCACGAGTTGGTGGATCAGGGCAACACCGTGGTGGTGATTGAGCACAATCTGGATGTGGTCAAAACGGCCGATTGGGTGATTGATATCGGCCCCGAAGGCGGCGATGGCGGTGGTGAGATTGTGGCCGTGGGCACACCGGAAGACATTGCAGCAGCAGTGCACAGCCACACCGGGCGCTATTTGGGCGCTCTGTTGAAACCTCGCCGGGCGGCGGCGGAATAGCCAAACCGATTGCAGAGGGCATCGAGCCCGCTGCAATCGGCTGCCGCGGATTTGTCCTGAGACAAGCCCGCGGGGGTGTGGAAGTGCCTCCGGCGGGGATATTTGCACCAATGTGAACGGTTAACGCTTCATCGGGCAGGTGGAGATGCCGAGAATGGAATAGAGTGGGCAGGAGCCGAGTGCGGCGGTCAGCAGCGGCACGATGCCGATCAGTTTGGCGTAGTGCCAAAA
>JBIHZO010000264.1:0-5362 GCA_044231405.1 Cypionkella sp.
ATGAGGCGGTCAGGACTGCCCTGGAACAAGGCGGGGGGGGTATCTGGCGGATTGCCTTATTCTCAATCTGCAGTGCGGTTTACAGCCGTGCCGTCCGCTACAAGATCACTGGGATGAAGGATCACCTGATCACCCGGCTTCACTCCAAAGAGCACCTGCGCAAAGCTTTCATTGCGCTCTCCCAAAGTGATGATCTGCAATTGCGCCCGCCCATCCTGCACCACATAGACTGCCCAGTCAGACCCGTCGCGGAAGAGGGCACCCACCGGGATCGACAGCACGGCATCGCCCTTCCAAAGGGTGACATGGGCAATGACGCGGAACCCGTGGCCCAGCAGCTGCCAATCATTCGGATCGCCGCGCAGGTTCAGGATCACCCTGACCCGCTGCTCATCAATGCCAAGCGCCGAAACCTTGGTTCTGGCCGAAGGCTCAATGCGCTCGACCCGTGCCGCGATGGGCGCGCCGCCCCAGCCGGTGATCTGCGCCTCGGAGCCTTCGCGCACCCGCACGGCATCGCGCGACAACAGATCGACTGTGACCTCAAGGTTGCCGGGATTGCCGATTTCCATGATCGGGGTGCCGGGCTGCACCACCTGTTCGTTTTCGGTCAGCACCCGCAACACCCGACCCGAAACCGGGGCGATGATGTCGAGGCAGCAGGCTTCGGCACCGAAGGGATCACCAGTGCCCAGAACCGCCTCGGTGCTTTCCAACTCGCGCTGACGCACCGCAAGATTGGCCTTGGCGCTGTCAAGGGCCGCTTGGGCGCTTCTTTGTTCCAGAATGGCGGCGTCAAGCCCCCGCTGTGAAGTGGCGGACCTCTCAAAAAGCGCGCGCGACCGGTCAGCCTCTGCGGCTTTGAATTCCAGCGCGGCCTCTGCTTGTGCCACCTGCGCTACCGCCAGATCGACAGCGGATTGCGCGGCCGATCTGGTCGCCTCTGCCACGCCCCGTGCGCGTGCGTCCAAAAGCGCCGGGGCAGTTGGGCCAATCGCCGCCACAACGGTTTCTTGCGCGAACACCGGGTCACCCGCATGCAGGTCAATCCGGCGCAGCTTGCCGCCGATCGTGGCCGAGACGGTGAACACCTCGCGGATGCGCGCCTCGCCCTCCTCGGCCACCGCGACCTCGATGGTGCGTGGCGCCACTTCTGCCACCTCGACTTCAACCGGTCGGGGCAGGAAGGCCCAGACGATCCCTGCAAGCAGGACCAGAACAGCAATCGCAAGGATCAGACGCCGCATGGCTTATTCCCTCGTTTTCAGAACCTCGACCATGTCGAGGCGGTTGATGCGTCCACGGATGGCCCAGGCCGAGGCAAGGGCGGCGGTACAAACGACCAGACTGGCCGTCACATAGACTTCGGGCCCGATCACGAAGGGCACGCGGTAAAGGTCGGACGAGAACGCCCGCACCATGCCAAGGCCGATGGCATAGCCGAACAGCCAGCCGAAAGGCTGTGCCAGCAGTACCACAATGGCCAGTTCGCCAAACAGGATGCCCGAGACCTCGCCCCGGGTGAACCCCAGAACCCGCAAGCTGGCCAGTTCCCGCCCCTGTTCGGACAGGGCGATACGGGCAAAGTTGTAAACCACCCCGATGGCGATGATTGCCGCCAGCCCGACATAGACTGTGATCATCACCGTGATATTTTCCGCCAGCGTTTCCTTGAAACGCGCCACTGTCAGGGCGGTTACCACCACAAACCCGGTCTTGGGCGTGGCCTTCGCAGCGGCATAAAGAGCGGCTTGCTGGGCCTTGTCGATCTGGAGGGCAACCCCCGAGATAACGGCCCCTTCGCCCATGGCCCGGTTCAATGCGGTGATCTTCATCGCTGCCCCAAGACCCACATAGCCCAGCGACAGGCCGCTGACGGGCAGGGTGATCGTGCGGCGCGTGCCCTCCAGAAACTCGACTGCCACGCGGTCGCCGGGGCGCACCGCCAAGGCCACGGCCAAAGCTTCGGACAGGATCAACCCTGCCTCGGGCATCGCCATCGGGCGCAGATCGGGGGCCAGCACACGCGATAACATGGGCGTTTCCGGCTTGCCCATGATCGACAGTTTGCGCGACAGGGCGCGGTGGCTGATCCGGGCCGCAACGGCGCGAAACGGTTCTACCGCCAAAACGCCCGGCATCTGGCGGGCGGCAAACAGGGCGCGCGCCGGTTCGGCTGCCCCGAAGGCCACCAGCGCATCATGCCGCTCGGCGCGGGTAAAGGTGACATCGATCATGTGATTGATCGACCCGAAGGACCACAGCGAGGCCACAAGGATCGCCACCGCCATGGCAACGCCAAATGTGCCAGAGGCGGTCCGCAACGGCCAGCGGAACAGATGCCGCATCACCATCACCCCGGTCTGGCGCAAAGCCAACAGCCGGCCAAGGCCTCCAATCCTGACCCGGTAGTCGGCTGGAGCCGGCGGCGACATCGCCACGGCGGGTGGCAAGGCCATAGCCGCACGCACCGCAAACAGCGCACCGGCCACGGCAGCGGCCACAGTGATAACGGCAGCCAGCCCGTAGATCTGCGGATCGCGGGAGAAGATCAGGAAGGGGAATGAAAAGAACCGGGCATAAAGTTGCGCCAGACCAACGCCAAGCCACACCCCTGCAGACAGGCCAATGACAATGCCCAGCACCGCGATTGCCAGTACAAATTCAACATAGTGCTGCGCGATGGCCCGCGAAGAATAACCGATGGCCTTCAAGAGCCCGATCTGTTCGCGCTCCAGCGTGATGAGCCGCGACAAGGTGATGTTGACCAACATCGCCGCGACTGACAGAAAAATTGGCGGCAGCACTTTGACCATCGCGCTCAACTGCTTCAACTCGGCATCCAGAAACGCGTGCGAGATCTGGTCTTCGCGCGCCACCGCACCGGCCCCGCCGTAGGGAGCGGTCAATCGATCAAGCACCTCGATCGTGCGCTCAACAGATGCGCCGGGGGCCAGCTTCAGCACCACATTGGAAAAGGCCCCCTCAAGATCAAAGGCGGCTTCAAGTGCCGGTCGTGGCAGCCAGGCAATCCCGAAACGGCGCGGGTCGGGCATCATCTCTCCGGGCCCAAGCGCATAAATGAACTCGGGCGACAGGGCGATGCCGGTCACCAGCAGCTCGCGCCGCTGCCCGTTCATCAGCACCGTGAGAGGCGCACCGGGCCGCAGCCTGTGGGCAGTGGCAAAGCCTTCCGACACCACCACCTCGCGGGCCGATTGCGGGTCTGGCAACCGACCCTGCCGCAGGTGCAACAGGTTCAGCCCACGGTCGGCATTCTCGGGCAAAGAGACCAGAAACATCGTGCCGGGTTCCGCCATGGCTGGCATGTCAAGCAGCGCCAGCTTCACGATCCGGGCCTCGGCGGCCAGCACGTTGTCAATCTCGCGGATATCGCCAAGCAAGGCATGCGGTGCCCGGGTAACATCGGCAAAGACGTCGGCAAAGCGGTAGTCGTCATAATAGCGTGCCCGCGTTTCGTGGAGCGAGGAATATGCCCCGTTGCCAAGGATCAGCGTGGCCACCCCGGCCGCCAGCACCAGCGCAATTGCCAGCACCTGCGCCCAAAGGCGTCGCAGGTCGCGCAGGACCTTGCGGCGCAGGGGCGAGATCACCATGATACCTCCGCGGGGCTTTTCTTGGTGGCGTTGACGGTTTCCTCGACGATCCGGCCATCTGCAAAGCGTAGAACCCGGTCGGCAATTTCGCGGATGGCGGCGTTGTGGGTGATGACCAGCGTGGTCGCGCCGACGCTGCGGTTTACCTCGGCCAGCGCCTCAAGCACCTTGATGCCGGTGGCCGAATCCAGCGCTCCGGTCGGTTCGTCGCACAGCAACACCTCGGGGTTCTTGGCAATGGCCCGGGCAATCGCCACCCGCTGCTGTTCACCACCCGAAAGTTGCGCAGGGAAATGGTCCCGGCGGTCGGTCAGGCCCACCAGTGCCAAAGCGCCATCCGGCGACATCGGGCGACGGGCGATTTCGGTTACCAACGCCACGTTTTCACGCGCCGTCAGACTGGGCACCAGATTGTAGAACTGGAACACAAAGCCGACGTGATCGCGGCGGTATTGCGTCAGGCCCCGTTCATCGAGGGCAGTCAACTGATGGTCTTCGAACCACGCCTCTCCCGCCGTTGCCGTATCAAGCCCACCGACAATGTTGAGGAAGGTCGATTTCCCTGACCCCGACGGGCCGAGTATGACAATGAATTCGCCTCGCGCAGCCTCGAAATTCACCCCGCGCAGGGCATGCACTTCCTGCACGCCGCTGCGATAGACCTTGGTCAGGCCTGTGGTTCGAAAAATGATCTCTGACATGGCCGTCACCCAGCGCGACCCTTGCGCATGTAGACTTTATCGGGGTTCAGCCGCGTTATCCTTGACGCGGGTCAATGAAGAGATCGGACGGAAGCAAAGAGAAACCAAGGTGCGGCTGTCTTGGGCATGCCGCCGCGGCAGATACATCATTTCCAGCGGAGGTTTTGCCGGAAGGCATGCGCCCCCAAAGCGCGGCACAGAGCGGTTCATGCGAGCTTGCCGGCGGATGGCGGTTTGCGGCCGGCCCGACCTTTGACGAAAGGGGTAACCGTGTCATTCGGGCCAAGACATTCCCGGATCGCTGGCAGATCAAGGGTTTCTTCGGCCGCCAGCCGGGCGACAAGCTGCCCGATCTGGTCGCGGTGCGCTTCGATGATCTGGGAGGCCTGTGTTTCGGCCAGATGCAGAAGGGTGATCACTGCCTGATCCACCCGCGCTGCCGTCTGGTCGGAGAAACTGCGCGGCTGGGCAATCTGTTGGCCAAGGAATGGATGATCCTCGCTGTCGCGCAGATCGACCGGGCCGATATCGGGGTCCATGCCCCAGCGCGCCACCATCGACCGTGCCAGCAGCGTTGCGCGGTGGATATCATCGTCGGCGCCGGAACTGAGCGAACCCAGCAGCAGCTTTTCCGCCGCCCGCCCGGCCAGAAGCGTGGTCAATTGCACCCGCAGATAGGCCTCGGGCAGGGTGTGGCGGTCATGTTCGGGCAGCAGGTGGGTGCTGCCAAGGCTGCGCCCGCGCGGAATGATGGTGACCTTGTAAATCGGATCGGCACCGGGGTTGTAGAAGGCCACGGCGGTATGCCCGGCCTCATGCACGGCAAGGCGGTGCTTTTCATCGGGCTGGATTGCCAGGGTGCGCACCGTGCCCATCATCACCTTGTCGCGGGCCTGATCCAGATCGTCGGGGGTGATGTCCGCTGCCGACCGTCTGGCGGCCGTGATCGCTGCCTCGTTCAGCAGGTTCTTCAGATCGGCCCCAGAAAACCCCGGCGTGCCTGCGGCCACCTGATCCAGATCGACATCAGGGCGCAGCGGCAGG
>JBIHZO010000488.1:0-2848 GCA_044231405.1 Cypionkella sp.
GAGACGACGCGATCAAACCGGTTTCGGTGACGCTGTCACCCAGACCATCCTCAAGATAGCTGATGCCCACACCCGCCTGCACGCGCCAAGCGATATCGGGCGTGTTCACCACGCGGAAGCCTGGACCAACGCCGATGAAGGCGTCCTTCGCAATATCGTCAGCAGTCGACGCCAAGCCGTCGGATTCGACGCGCGCCAACACAAAGCCGTAGAACTTTTCGTTGAAGTAGTAATTGGCATCATATACGCCGATCACGTCTTCTTTGGTGGTCACACCCGCGTCGTCGGCAAAGTCCAACACGAAGCTGAGCGTTTGCACGAACGGGCCCATGCCGTAGCGCAGACGTCCGCCCGCGCTGAATTCCTGCGATTCGCTGTTGCCGGTCTTGCCGCTGTAGCCCAGCGAGGCGGACCCACTCAGACCGTCGCGCAGATCCTGATTGCCGAAACGCATGTCGTCTTCGCCACGCGCGATGTCGCGGTCAACATTGCGCTGGATGTCGTCGACTTGGTCATTGACCGAGGAAATTCCGGTCAGAGTGGTCTGGGCCAAGGCGGGCAGCGTAGCCGCCATCAAGGCAATCGCGGAGAGCCCCGCGATATGAGTGACAGTTTTCATGGGTCGTCCTTTCACACATCGGATACGAACGCCACGGCCCGAAACGGGCGTTGTGCGGCGTCAGGTGCTGAAGTGTGGCCACAACCCATGCGATACAAGCGCCACTTGGCATGGCGCTGGTCTGGGCGCCAGAATATACAGAAATCCGCTTGTTTTTCAAATATATAGGCGAACCGTTGCGCAAATTTTGAAACAATCAGAAGCTGACAAAAAGGTGATGGAACCAAATGGGCCCGGCGTGATTGTAACCTTGGGCCCACCGAAACATGCGATATCTTCCGGTTTTCGCGCCAAAATGCGAAGACCTTGAGGTCAGGTGCGGTGGGACCTGACCGCGATCTTGATGGGGGCCAAACGGCTGACATCGGGCGCGCCGGTACCACCCTTGGGGCCTTCAGGGTCTTCGGCAAGCCGCATCACGGCAATGGCAAACTGCACGCCGGCAAAGACGACGCCGTTCATCACAACCATCATGAAAGCCGCGATATGGCCCACATCGGATTCGAGGATCAGGTGGCGCAACCCCGCCACGTCCTGCCATAGCAACAGGCCCAGAAACGCCACCGACAACGCAAAGCCGATGGCCACGTTGACGATGTAGAGTTTGATCAGTTTTGGCATGACAGCCTCCATTTTGTCGCAGTTTAACATGCAACTGCTGAATGAAAAGCGAACGCTTTGCCGCAGGTCAGTTGATGGGCTGCACAAAGACCATGACATGGCCTGCACCCGACAGGGTCAGGGTCCCGGCGGTCATCTCGGCGGTTTCGATGCCTTGCAGCGTCTGAAAGAACTCGGCCTCGCCTGCGATCTGCACGCAGGCCATTTTGGTGGCGCCAATCGCGCCCAGCTTGAACACCGCGCCGTCCCAAGTCAGATCGGCAAAGTACCGGTTGCACGGGGCCTGCCCGCTCACGCGGCCGGACTCAGCCAGATTGAGTGTGGCGCTGTAGTCTGCAGGCTGACCGTCCACCAGGGTCAGCGACCAGTCCGCCAGAGGCGTATCGGCGGCGCCGACCTGTGCCGATGCCGCCAAAACCAAAGCTGCCAACGAAAGGTATTTCATCACCTCTGTCCTTTTCCATGCGGGATAAGACTGTAACGCGCGCCGAACGCCGATCCTTGGTCAGAACGCGTCTGGTTTCGCCTCACGCGCCATGTGGTCCAGCACCGCGTTGACGAATTTCGATTCCTTGCCCTCGGGGAAGAACGCCTTGGCCACATCGACATATTCGTTGATCACCACCTTGGGCGGCGTGATCATCTGCGTCATCTCGGCCCCAGCGGCGCGGAACAGCGCGCGGATCACCGGGTCAATGCGGTCAATCGGCCACTTCGCCACCAAAGCGCGGTCGGTCATCTGGTCGATCATCGCCTGATAATTCACCGCATGGTCCATGATGGCGCGAAAGTGGTCGACATCGCCTTCGGCCATTTCATCGTCATCGTACACGGCGCCAAAGCGGTGGGTTTCAAACTCACGCCGGATGGCTTCTACAGTCTGGCCCGAGGCCTCCATCTGAAACAACGCCTGCACGGCATAAAGGCGTGCTGCGGATTTCATCTGTTTCTTGTCTGGCTTGGTCATGGTCGAAAGCCGATCCCTTTGGTGTCGGTCGCCCATTTGCGCGACAAAGCGATCAGGTGCAAGGCCGCAGCCGCCGCCCCACCACCTTTGTTTTGCCCCAAGGGATCGGCGCGCACCTCTGCCTGTGCGCGGTTCTCCACCGTCAGAATACCATTGCCAACGGCAGCCCCCTGCAAACCCAGCATCGAAAGCGCGCGGCTGCTGTCATTGCAGACCGTGTCGTAATGCGTGGTTTCACCCCGGATCACGCAGCCCAGCGCCACATATCCGTCAAATTTCGCCATCCGTTCCGCCAAGGCAATCGCAGTGGGCACCTCCAAAGCGCCGGGCACTTCGATCAGCTCAACCTCGGCACCGCAGGCCATGGCCACGGCGCGCGCACCCGCAACCAGATTGTCGGCGATGTCCTTGTAATAGGGGGCAACAACGATCAGCAGTTTCACCGGCTTTTCAAATTTCGGCAGCGGCAGGGTGTAGTGATTTTCATTCGCAGCCATGATTTACTCCACAATCGCGCGCGTGCCGGTGATCGACAGGCCATAAGCCTCTAGCCCCACCACTTTGGGGGCCTTGGAATTGGTGACAAGGGTGATCTCGGTCAGCCCCAGTGCCGCCAGCATCTGCGCGCCCAAGCCGTATTG
>JBIHZO010000033.1:0-13619 GCA_044231405.1 Cypionkella sp.
AGGGTTTGCGGGCTGGCCTCGCCGGCCTCCACCAGTTTCATCGAGGTGTCGCGCAGCAGCACCACCACGCCGCGCCCCTCGGCCGCGATCACCCGCATCGCACCCTGCATATCGCCGACATGGCCGTCGCCGACGCCCAGCACGTCCTCAAGCGGGTTGAGCGTGTGCATCCGCACCAGTACCGGACCAACCGCCCCCAGATCGCCCTTGGTCAGCACTACATGTTCATCGCCATGGGTTTCATCGGCAAAGATCCGCATCAGCCAATCGCCGCCATGCACCGAAGTCACCCGGCGGGCAGAGCGTTCCTTGACCAGATTGTCATGGCGGCGGCGGTAAGCGATCAGATCGGAAATCGTGCCGATCTTGAGGTTGTGCTTTTGCGCAAAGGCCACCAGATCGGGCAGCCGCGCCATGGTTCCGTCGTCCTTCATGATCTCGCAGATCACACCGGACGGGTTCAGGCCGGCAAGGCGCGAGATATCGGTCGCGGCCTCGGTATGTCCCGCACGCACCAGCACGCCGCCATCTCGGGCGCGCAAGGGGAAGACATGGCCGGGGGTGGCAAGATCGGCCGGGCCCGCATTGGGGTCAATGGCCACGGCGATGGTGATCGCGCGATCTCTGGCGGAAATGCCGGTGTCCACACCTTCGCGTGCTTCGATCGAGACGGTAAAAGCAGTTTCATGGCGGCTGGAGTTCTTGGACGCCATCAGCGGCAGGCCCAGATGATCAATCCGCTCTGACGTCAAGGTCAGGCAAATCAGACCGCGCCCATGCGTGGCCATGAAGTTCACAGCCTCCGGCGTGGCCATTTGCGCGGGGATCACCAGATCGCCCTCATTCTCGCGGTCCTCATGGTCCACAAGGATGAACATGCGCCCGTTGCGCGCGTCGTCGATGATCTCTTCAACGGTGGAAATGGCGTCCGAATAGTCGGTGCGGTGATCGGTCATGTGGGGCCCCTGCAGCTTTGCGTCCGACATAGCGCGGCGGTGGGCCAAATGCCAGTGCGGGCTGGACGCGCCGCAGTCACTGGCCGTCTAACCCCATTCGCGCAGTCGGGCGACATAGCGGGCCATCGTATCGACCTCAAGGTTCACTCTGTCGCCCACCGCCACCCCGCCCCAGGTTGTCACCTTTTGTGTGTGCGGGATGAAGTTGATGCCAAAATCGCAGCCGTCCACCTCGTTGACCGTCAAGGAGGTGCCGTTCAGCGCCACTGATCCCTTGGGCGCTATGAACTTCGCCAACGGTTCTGGCGCGCGAAAGGTCACGCGGACAGAGTCGCCTTCGGGGGCGACACGGATCACCTCGGCCACACCATCGACATGGCCCGACACGATGTGACCGCCCAGTTCATCCCCCACCTTCAACGCCCGTTCAAGGTTCAGCCGCTGCCCCACCTGCCAGCCCGACAGATTGGTCTTGCTGACCGTCTCGGCCGAAATCTGGACGTCAAACCAGTTGCGCGGCGCAGTTCCAAGCGCCACCACGGTCAGGCAGACACCCTCGCAGGAAATCGACGCGCCGATATCAATGCGCGCCACATCATAGCCGGTCCCAATGCGCGCGCGCAGATCGCCGCGCTGGTCCAGTTGCAGCACTTCGCCCATATCTGTCACGATCCCGGTGAACATTGGCATCCCCTTGTTATGCGTGCCAAAGCTAAACCGGGGGCCGGGCTGCGGCAAGCCCCGGCCAATGCCTCAAATTTGCCGCCCTTTTCGCTTAAGGGTCAAAGAGGCGTTGGATTTCCCCTTTCAAGATCGGCGGCAAACGCGCAATCAAAGGCAAAAGCAGGGACGCATGCAGGTCACGGGGCAAAATCGCCGGTTTCTTTTCTTACAGGGTCCGCATGGGCCCTATTTCCACCGGCTTGGCAAAATGCTGCAGGCCGCAGGGGCAGAGGTCTGGCGTGTGGGCTTCAACCGGGGCGACCGGGCATTCTGGCCCAGTGCCAACTTCATCCCCTATCGCGGCACGCCCGATCAGTGGCCCACCGCGTTTCGCGCCCTGACCGCCGAGAAATCCATCACCGACATCGTGCTTTATGGCGATACCCGCCCGATTCACGCCGCAGCCGTAGCTGCGGCCAAAGAGGCCGGGCTGTGCGTGCATGTGTTCGAGGAAGGCTATCTGCGCCCTTATTGGGTCACCTATGAACGGGATGGTTCGAATGGCCATTCGCGGCTGATGCAGATGGCCGTGCCTGACATGCAAAAGGCGCTGGAACAGCTCGACATGGACCTGCCCGACGCGCCCGCGCGCTGGGGCGATATGCGCCAACACATGTTCTGGGGCGCGCTGTATCACTGGTTCGTGCTGACCGGATTCTGGGATTATCGCAACTTTCGGCCCCATCGCAGCCTGACCGTGGGGCAGGAATTCTGGCTTTATGTCAAACGACTGGCCCTGCTGCCGTTTCACCGCTGGGAAAGAATCGTGGCAACCTTCCGCATCAAGCATGGTGGCTTCCCCTACCATCTGGTGCTGCTGCAACTGGAGCATGATGCAAGTTTTCAGATGCATTCGCCGTTCAAAACCATGACTGAATTTCTGGCCGTGGTGATGGAGGGCTTTGCCAAAGGCGCCGCGCCGCATCATCACATCGTCTTCAAGGCGCATCCGCTGGAGGATGGTCGCGCGCCCGTGGCACGGGAAATCCGGCGACTGGCGCGGATGCACGGGGTCACGGCCCGCGTGCATTTCGTGCGCGGCGGCAAGCTGGCCGCGCTGCTCAATCACGCGCGATCGGCCGTCACGGTGAATTCCACGGCCGCCCAACAGGTGCTGTGGCGCGGACTTCCGCTCAAGACTTTTGGGACAGCGGTTTATGCCAAACCGGAGTTTGTCTCGACCCAAAGCCTGAAAGACTTCTTCACCCTGCCCACCCGCCCCGACAGCCGCGCCTACCGCGATTATCGACATTACCTGTTGGAAACCAGTCAAGTACCGGGTGGCTTCTACAGTTCGCGTGGCCGCCGCGAGTTGCTACGACAGGTGGTGGACATGATGCTGCAACCCGAAGATCCCTATGATGCGCTGACCTCGGGCAAAGCGGCACCACGGCAACAGTTGCGGCTGGTTAACTGAACAATAAAACCAAGACTGGCATTTTGTTTCGCCTTTCTTTAGGTTTGCAGGCAAAAGTTGAGGCAATTTCCAGAGGCAAATCCAGTTAAAGGAGCCCGGGCAGTGAATATATCCGGATCGAGGGGGGCGAAGGCCCTTGCCCTTTTGGCGCTTGTTGGCGCGGTCGGGGCCTGCGGCCTGCCGCGTTCGGGTCCCAACAAGGCAGAAATCTTCAAAGGTTCGGTTTTGAAAGAAGGCGATGCGTACATCGTCTCGGTCAACGCGCGCGTCACCCGTGCCACAGCGGTGGTGCCTGCTTTTGGCTTTGGCTCCAATTTCCGCAATGCGGGCGTGATCGGGTCTGACGTCATCGCGCCGGGCGATGTTTTGGGCCTGACCATCTTTGAAAACGTCAAGGATGATCCGCTGCTGGGCAACACCGGACAGCGGGTCTCGGCGCTGACGGAAATTCAGGTTGATGGCCAAGGCTTCATTTTCGTGCCCTACGCTGGCAAGATCAAGGCGGCGGGGCAGTCGCCTGACTCTTTGCGGGAAATCATCACCAAAAAGCTGGACAGCCAGACGCCCGATCCGCAAGTGTCGGTGCAACGCTTGGCCGGGGATGGGTCAACCGTCACCGTTTCGGGTTTTGCCGGGGCGCAGGGCGTGTTCCCGATTGAACGCCCGACCCGCACCTTGACGTCGATGCTGGCCAAAGCCGGGGGGGTCAGCATTGAACCGGCTGTTGCCATTGTGCGCGTCACCCGTGGCGGCAAATCCGGAAAGGTCTGGCTGGAAGATCTGTATTCCAACCCCAGCCTTGATATCGCGCTGCGTCCGGGCGACCGGATCACCGTCGAACGTGACACCCGCGCCTTTGTAGCTTTGGGAGCGACCGGGGCGCAAAGCCGGGTTCCGTTTGAAAACCAGACTCTGTCCGCGATCGAAGCGATTGCGATTGTGGGCGGTCTGAATTCGTCGACTGCCGACCCGACGGGCGTGTTCGTGTTCCGCAATGAACCCGAAGAAATCGCCAATGCCGTGCTGGGCCGCCGCGATCTGAAGGGTGATCAACGCATGATCTATGTGCTGGACCTGACGCAGCCGACCGGCATGTTTGAGGCCCGTGATTTCGTGGTCCGCGATGGCGACACGGTCTACGTCACCGAAGCGCCGTTTGTGCAGTGGACCAAAACACTGTCTGCGATCACCGGCACCACCGGGGCTGCCGATTCGCTGGCGGCTTCGGCCAACTGAGCGCGCCTTGTCCGGAACCGGGCAGACAAGTCAGGCCGTCGGCGACCATCCCCGGCGGCTTTTCTATTACAACGCCGGTTTTTTGCGCCAACCGCGTTTGCGCCGCATTCTGGAATTGGCCGGGTATGATCTGCGGTTGGGCCTGCCGGTTGCGGGTGATGCTGTGGCGGTCTGGGGCCGCTCGCCCTATGCCGCGCGCGGCGAAGCGGTGGCCGCGCGTCGCGGCGTGCCGGTGGTGCGAATCGAAGATGCATTTCTGCGCAGCCTGCGCCCCGGCCGGATGGGAGAGCCGCCGCTGGGTCTGTTGATCGACCCGGTTGGCGTGCATTTCGACTCTGCGGTCCCGTCCACGCTGGAGGGTATCCTGGCCCGGCATCCCTTGGATGATTCCGATCTTCTGGCCCGTGCACGCGAAGGTTTGGCGCGTATTCAGGCGCTGGACTTGTCAAAATACAATCTTCATCGCGCAGACGCCCCCCTGCCACCACCCGGCTATGTGCTGGTGGTGGATCAGATCCGGGGCGATGCATCGATCGCCCATGCAGGGGCTTCGGCCGCGATGTTTCGGGAAATGCTGGTGGCGGCGCAGTTGGATCATCCCCGCGCCCGCATTGTGATCAAGACCCATCCCGAAACCGCGCTTGGCCTGCGGGCTGGGCATTTTTCGGCGACGGACCAGGGCGACCGGATCAGTCTGTTGACCGATCCCGTGTCCCCGTGGCGGCTGCTGGAGGGGGCGCTTGCCATTTACACCGTGTCATCGCAATTGGGGTTTGAGGCGATACTGGCCGGGCATCGCCCGCAGGTGTTCGGCCAGCCTTTCTATGCCGGCTGGGGGTTGAGCACCGACCAAAACCCGGTGACGCGGCGGCGGCGCAGCCTGACCAAGGTGCAGATGTTTGCCGCTGCGATGATCCTTGCCCCGGTTTGGCATGATGCCTTCCGCGACCGCCTGTGCAGTTTTGAAGAGGCGGTGGATCAACTGGAGGCGACCCTGCGCGCCCACCGCGAAGACCGCGCGGGCCATGTCGCCTGCGGCATGCGGCTGTGGAAACGCGGGCGGTTGCAGGCTGTGTTTGGCCGTGAAAAGCCCCTGATGTTTCAGGATAATCCGGTGAAAGCGGTCGAGGTTGCGCGAACGGCGGGCCGGGGTTTGCTGATCTGGGCGGGCAAGGAGCCGGACGGATTGCCCGACGATCTGCCGCAGCGGCGGGTGGAGGACGGGTTTCTGCGTTCGCGCGGCTTGGGGGCGGAACTGGTGCCCCCCCTAAGCCTTGTGACCGACGATCTGGGAATTTACTACGATCCGACCCGGCCCAGCCGTTTGGAACATCTGATCCTGACGCCGCTGTCGGCTGCGGCGCGGTTGCGCGTTGAAAAGCTGGTGAAATCCCTGCTGGCGGCGCGGTTGTCGAAGTACAATCTGGCCGGCAAGCCTTTGACCGATCTAGCTGATGGCCCGCGCATCCTGGTGCCCGGTCAGGTCGAGGATGACGCTTCGATCCGGTTGGGCGCGGGCAACATCCGCAGCAATCTGGACTTGTTGCGTGCGGCGCGGGCGCTGCACCCCAAGGCGCAGCTGATCTACAAACCGCACCCCGATGTAGAGGCCGGTCTGCGCCCCGGGACGGTTTCGCCCAGCGATGTACAGGACTTGGGCGCAACCCTTGCCCGCCAAGCCGACCCGATTGCCTTGATTGACGCCTGCGATGGGGTCGTGACCATCACCTCACTTCTGGGGTTTGAGGCCTTGCTGCGCGGCAAGCCCGTCACCTGCCTTGGCGCGCCGTTCTATGCCGGTTGGGGCCTGACCCATGACGCAGGCCCGGTGCCAGAGCGTCGCCTGCGCGCACCTGATGGCCATCCTTTGCAGCGCCCTGATTTGATGCAACTGGCCTATGCCGCCCTGATTGCCTATCCGCGTTACTTTGACCCCGTCACCCGCCGCCCCTGCCCGCCCGAGGTGGTGGTGGACAGGCTGGCCAGCGGCACCAATGCACCGACAGGGCTTGGCCTGCGGTTGCTGTCAAAACTTCAGGGGCGCTTTGCCACTTGTGCGCGGTTCTGGCGGTAGATTGGGCCATTCTGGCCCGGCCTGCGATCAGTAGATATAGCGGATCTGATCGGTCCAGTAGCGTTCCATGCGCTTCAAGGACTGGCTCATCGCGTCCATCCCAGCAGCATCGACCAGACCCTTTCTGCCCAAGCCTTCGGCATGGCGGCCAAAAAGATCAACCAGTTGCCCGCGCACCCGCCGCCCCTTTTCCGTCAACCGCACCCGCACCGACCGGCGGTCAATTTCTGACCGTTGGTGATGCATATAGCCCAGTTCCACCAACTTTTTCAGATTGTAGCTGACGTTGGAGCCTTGGTAATAGCCGCGCGATTTCAATTCGCCCGCAGTCACCTCATTTTCGCCGATGTTGAACAAGAGCAGCGCCTGCACCGAATTGATTTCCAGAATGCCAAGGCGTTCAAATTCGTCCTTGATCACGTCCAAAAGCAGCCGGTGCAACCGTTCAAGCAACGCCAGATTCTCAAGATAGCCGGCCATCAGGGCCTTTTGCGACCCATCCAGCAGGGGGGTGTGCAGTGTCATTTTCCTCTCCACAATCACTGAAACTGCGGACAGAGTCGGCACAAAACACAAACATAACGTAAACTCGACAGGATTTTGCCGAAGTATTTTGCCCGATCAGGCCCGCGCCAACCGGTTTCGCGCAAAAACCCCGATTTCCGCGATCAAATCGGCAATGGCGGCGGGGGAGGGCCGTTGCCCCAACACCCAAGGCAGTAAATCCTGATCGTTTTCTTCCAGCAAGACATCATAGACAGCCAGCTTTTCCTCGGACAAACCGGCCAGATGCGCGTCGGCGTAGGGACCAAGCACCAGATCCATCTCCTTGGTCCCGCGCCGCCAAGACCGCATCGCCATGCGTTTCAGCCGCGCCTCGTTGGTTTCCATAACCTGCATCCTTGATCCATTGCGTGTCACAGCCTATGACAACCCGCGCGCCCTTTCCAGCCCCGAGGATCACCATGGCCTTCCTGTCCGACACCCTAGCCCGCGTCAAACCGTCGCCCACAATCGCCGTCACCACCAAAGCCGCCGAGTTGAAGGCCATGGGCCGCGACGTGATCGGCCTTGGCGCAGGCGAGCCGGATTTCGACACACCGGTCAACATCCGTGAGGCCGCGAAACGCGCGATTGATGCGGGGCGCACCCGCTATACCCCGGTCGACGGGATTCCCGAGCTGAAAAAGGCGATTTGCGCCAAGTTTCTGGCCGAGAACGGCCTGACCTACGCGCCAAACCAGATCTCGGTCGGTACCGGTGGCAAGCAGATCCTGTACAATGCGCTCATGGCGACCTGCAATCCGGGCGATGAGGTGATCATTCCGGCGCCCTATTGGGTGTCCTATCCCGACATGGTGCTGCTGGCCGGAGGCACTCCGGTGGCGGTTGAGTGCGGCATCGACACCGGTTTCAAACTGACCCCAGCGCAGCTGGACGCGGCGATTACGCCGAAAACCAAGTGGTTCATCTTCAACAGCCCGTCAAACCCTACCGGCGCGGGTTACACCAAGGCAGAATTGCGGGCGCTGTGTGATGTGTTGCTGAAACACCCGCATGTATGGATCATGTCGGACGATATGTATGAACATCTGGTGTTCGACGATTTCGAATTCACGACGCCCGCGCAAGTGGAACCCGCGTTGTACGACCGGACTTTGACCTGCAACGGTGTGTCGAAATCCTACGCCATGACGGGTTGGCGCATCGGCTATGCGGGCGGGCCTGCGCATCTGATCAAGGCAATGGGCACGATCCAAAGCCAAAGCACCTCGAACCCCTGTTCGGTCAGCCAATACGCGGCTTTGGAGGCTTTGACCGGGCCGCAAGACTTCCTTGCCCCCAACCGCAAGCTGTTTGAACGCCGTCGCGATCTGGTGGTTTCCATGCTGAACGCAGCCCCCGGCGTCAAATGCCCCAAGCCCGAGGGTGCGTTCTACGTCTATCCCGACATCGCGGGCTGCATCGGCAAAACCAGCCCGGCGGGCACAAAGATCACCGATGATGAGGTGTTTGCCACCGCCTTGCTGGAAGAAACCGGCGTGGCCGTGGTGTTCGGCGCGGCCTTCGGGCTATCGCCAAACTTCCGCGTCAGCTACGCTACGGCGGATGAGGTGTTGCGCGACGCCTGCACCCGCATCCAGACATTCTGTGCGTCATTGACCTGAAGGACCCCATGGCTGGCGATCTTCCAGACTATTACTTCCGCATCCGCGACAATGGTGCTGCGGTGTTCCGCGTGGACACCGAGAACCGTCAACGCCGGATCGACATGGAAGAAATCGCCATGGTCAACGTCAAGAATGGCAACATCAAGCCGCATGGCGACCGCAAGCTGACAGCCGAAGATGTGGCCGAAATCAGTGCCTGGGTCGTCCAGCGTCAGGCGCTGTTGGCCGCGCGCGATGTCGACGACATTCTGCGCGCGGTCGATCACATGAACCTGACGACGCAATGGGTGCAATCCAAGGCCGAGGCCGGCCAACTGGAGGCCGTCACCGACCTGTTGCTGCTGGCGATGCACGATCTGCGGTCCGTTCTGGTGCGCAAGAAGGCCGAGCGTCTGATGAAGGACGAAGCGGCGGCGGAATGAGTGGCCCCAGATCATGACTTGAAGCACTGGTCGCCGCGACAAACCTGTGTCAAAAGCGTGATGCATTTCAGACCTTTTGCATAGATGAGGACGACAATGGCCATCCGCGCGATCACTGACCTTTTGGTAAGGCCATTCGGGTACAAAACAGTGCGAATTCCGGGTGGCTTTCGTGTGACAAAGCGCCATGACAACGATCTGGTTTATATCCATCAATATGTTGGCGGATATGATGAATACCGCGACATGCAAGTGTTCACCAACAAGCGCAAACTCAACAAGGTCTGGGCCGACGACGGGACCCTGGCAACGGTTGCCAGCTATGTGTCTGACAGCATGGGAGCCGCGACACGTGGGATTTGCCACGGTGCTCGGAATGGCTACGAGGTTGAGAAGCTGCGGGCTTTGACAAAAGCCAATGTGATCGGCACTGATATTTCGGAAACTGCGACCCAGTTTCCGAACATGGTGGTTTGGGACTTCCATGAACCGAACCCGGAGTGGCAGGCAGCCTTCGATTTTATCTATACGAACTCATTGGATCAAGCGATGCGCCCGGATGCAGCTTTGGCCGTCTGGGCCAAGCAATTGGCACCTGGCGGGCTGATCTTTATCGAGCACACAATGGGCCATTCGGCGCAGGGGGCATCAGAAATGGACCCTTTTGGCGCGCATCCGATGTGCATGCCTTACCTGTTTTTCAAATGGGGCAAGGGGCTTTATCGGCTTGAAGACATCCTTGAACCCGGCCCCAAGGCAAACAATGGCGAAAAGGTCTGGATGTTTGTTCTGCGGGCCGAAAACAACATGCATCCGAGCTAATAATTATTGCTCGCCTTGTGCCAGAACCGCCACATCAGGGTGGCTGCGGCAAAGGTCAGTCCGATCACCAACCCCAGCCAAAGGCCGATGCCGCCCAGTCCCGCCTTGAACGCCAGCAGATAGGCGCAGGGCATGCCGATGCCCCAGTAGCTGATGGCCGCGGCGATCATCGGCACACGGGTGTCGCGGATGCCGCGCAGCAGGCCCAGCGCCATGACTTGCATCGCATCGGCCAGCTGGAACAGCGCCGCCATCGCCAGAAGCGACACGCCAAAGGCGATGATCTCGGCGCTGCCCGGTTTGGATTGGTCCAGAAACAGCGCGATGATCGGCTGTGGCAGGGTCAGAAACAGCGCCACCATGGTGACACCAAAGCCAAAGGACAGCGCTATGGCCACCTTCGCGCCGTCCCGCAACCCTTGGCGGTCACCCGCGCCATCGGCCCGCCCTGCCCGCACTGTGGCGGCGTTCGACAGGCCCAGATGCACCATGAACGACAGCGCCGCCACCTCCATGGTGATGCCATGCGCAGCCAGTTCCACCGTGCCGATCCAACCCATCATCAGGGCCGTGGCCTGAAACAGCCCGCTTTCGGCCAGCCCGGTCACGCCGATCGGCCAGCCCAGCCGGAACACCTGCCCCATCGCCGCCCAATCTGGCCGCCAGAAGCGTTGGAACAGATGGAACCGCCGCAAATCGGGCAGCCACGCCGCGTAGATCGCCAGCACCACGAAGGTCAGCACCTGCACCGCCAGCGAGGCAATCGCCGCCCCGCGGATGCCCAGTTCCGGCGCGCCCCAGTGGCCAAAGATCAGCGCATAGGCCAAGCCAAGATTGACCCCCACCGCCGCCAGCGTCACCCACAGCACCACTTGGGTGCGCTCCAGCGCCGCCAGATAGCTTTTCAGCGCCATCACCAGCAGCGCCGGGATCATCCCCAAACCGGCGATGCGCAGGAAATCCTGTCCCAGCGACGCCACCTCGGGCCGCTGGCCAAGGGCCAGCAGCAGCGCCTGCGACCACCAGAAGATCGGATAGCTGATGACGCCAAAGGCAATCGACAGCCACAATCCCATCCGCGTGTCGCGCCGCACCTGCGTCTCATCCCCCCGCCCCAGGGCCTGTGCGACCAGAGGCATCACGGCTTGCGCAAAGCCAGATCCCAGAATGAAGGTCACAAAGAAGGTCGAAGTCGCCAGCACCACCGCCGCCAACTCGTTCACCCCGTACCAACCCAGCAGGACGGTGTCGGTGACATGCAGTGCCATCTGCGCCAGGTGGCTGCCGATCAGGGGGATGCCCAGAGCCAAAGTCGCGCGGGCGTGGGCGGGATAGGACAAACGTTTGATCATAAATCGGACATATAGCCGCACCGTCACAGGAACAAGACGCCATCCCCGCCGCAGCGCGGCGTGGCGGGCGCTAAAGCGCCTGCGCCAGCAGCGACAGCGCGACCAAGGCCACCACCGCGCCCGCCAGCACTTCAAACCACGGCAGGGCGCGGGCCATGCGGCTGCCGGGCAGGCTGGCCAGCGCGCCCTCACGCGCCCAGACGGCCATCAGCGCGACGCCGATGGTGACCACGGCGGTGCCCAGCCCCATGGCAAAGGTGCCGGCAATCCCGGCCAGACCGATGCCCATCTGCCATGTCAGGATCAGCAAGAACAACGCCCCGGAACAGGGCCGCAACGCGATGCCTGCGATCAGCGCAGCAGTGTCACGCCAGCCGGTCAGCGCCTGCACCGCATCCAGACTGGGGCCATGGGCGTGACCGCATCCGCAATCGGCATCATGGTGATGGTCATCTTGATGAACCATCTGCGCCGCCCGGATCCCGCGCAATCCGCGCCAGACCAACCACAGCCCCACCGCCGCAATCGCTGCCGATCCGACCGGCGCCATGATGTTTTCGGCCACACCCTCCGTCTGCATTCGCGTCCAGCCCAGCACCGCCACGCCCGCATAGACCACCGCCACCGCGACCATCGCCTGCGCCAGACTGGAGGCCAGCGCTATGCCCGACAAAGCCAGAACCGGCACGCGCCGCCCGATGCCATAGCCGCCAATCAGCACCTTGCCATGGCCCGGCCCCACCGCATGCAGCACGCCATAGGTGAAACTGACCACCAGCAAGCCCCAAAGCGCCCCCGTCTGCCCGGCGCGGATGGCCCGCACCGCTCCCGCCAGCGCCGACTGCACTGCGCGTTGGCCCTGCAACACCTGCGCCTGCAAGGCGCCATAACCGCCCGTCGCCCAGAGCAGCGCCAGCGCGATCGCCACCACCAGGCCAAGGATCAGGAGGGTGCGTTGCATGTCACCCGCACCTCTTCAGCATAGGCCGCGCCGACGGCGGGAAAATCGCCCTCGGCATCGCCCCCGGCCATTTCCGTGATGGAATCCTGCAAGATCTGATCCGCCGCCGCCCGGTCGGGTTCAAACGCCTCAGCGTTGCAGGACGTGGTGCCGGTCAACACTGCGTCACCGATGATTGTGTAGGCGGTGTAATAGCTGGTGTCATAGACCTGCACCACCAAAGGCATTGTCAGCACCACGGGTGCATCCAGACGGCGCAGGTGGGTGGTGGTGATACGGGCATCGGCATAAGACACTGTCCAATCCGACGGCCGCGACAATGTCAGCGGCACATCCCCCAACAACGCATAGGTGTCGCCGGTGATCCCCGGCTCCCATTGCATGTCAAACCCGTTGAGGGTTGTCAGCTCCGCAGCGGTCAACACGCCGTCGAAATCCTCGTCCATTCCGCGATCAGACAGCAGCGCGAGCGAGATCAGATCATCATAGGTCCAGGTGATCCGCACCGCTTCTGCCCGGCCTTCGGCGTCAAAGATCACCTCGATGCCCGTGTCGATGAACACATGTGGATGGGCCGCAACAGGCGCAGCCCACAAGCCCAGTGCCACAGCCAGACAGACCTGCTTCATAGCGCCCCCATTTTTGCGCAATCTAAAGGGGCGCGCGCGAAAGGCCAAGCGGGTCTAGCTGTCTTGGCGGCGAATGGCCGGATGGGTGGCAGTGTCAAGAATGTGCCCCGACCCGGTCAGCACCTGACTGGGCCGCCCGACGATCAGCGGATCAGGCGTGCCAATGACAGCATGATCCTTGCCGGGATAATCAATCGTGGACAGAAAATTCTTCATGCAGTTCAACCGGGCACGCTTCTTGTCGTTCGACTTGACGATAACCCAAGGCGCGTCGGCGGTGTCGGTATAGAAAAACATCGCTTCTTTGGCCTCGGTGTAGTCGTCCCATTTGTCCAAGGACGCCTTGTCGATGGGCGACAGTTTCCACATCTTCAAAGGATCGGTTTCGCGGGCCTTGAAGCGGGCCAGTTGTTCTTCGCGTGTCACCGAGAACCAGTATTTGTAAAGCCGGATTCCAGAACGCACCAGCATCCGTTCAAACTCGGGCGCCTGCCGCATGAACTCCAGATACTCCGACGGGCTGCAAAACCCCATCACCCGTTCGACCCCGGCCCGGTTGTACCAGCTGCGGTCGTAAAACACCATTTCGCCCGAAGTGGGCAGGTGCTGAATGTAACGTTGAAAGAACCACTGGCCCTTTTCCGCGTCCGAAGGTTTCGACAGCGCCACAGTGCGGGCATAGCGCGGATTCAGATGCTCCATGAACCGCTTGATGGTGCCGCCTTTGCCAGCGGCGTCTCGGCCTTCCATGAGGATCACGAATTTCTGCCCGGTTTCCTGCGCCCAGATCTGCACCTTCAGCAGTTCGGCCTGAAGGCGCGCCTTCTCTGCCTCATAGGCCACCCGGCCCATCAGC
>JBIHZO010000265.1:0-5347 GCA_044231405.1 Cypionkella sp.
CGCGTCTTCGCCGATCATCTGGTCAAGGTGCAGGGTCGTCTGGTCGGGTTGATCCGAAGCTATTGATCGGGGCGGTGACAGTCAGTTTCAGGGCGTGTCACATTCAGGGTGCGGTCAAGGCTACCTGTTGTGCAGCTTTTGACACCATCATTGCGGCGACGACGGATCGCGCACTCATCCAGATGCGGGCGACCTTGCGGGTCGGATGCAACGTCAGCTTTCCATCCTCTGCCCAGCCCGCCAAGGCGCCCGACCGATCCAGCATCGCGCGATCAATCACCACGCAGCCTTTGGGCAACGGGCTGACAGGCTCTGCCGCCGCCGGAACAATCACCAGATCCGCGTCACCGCAGCCTGCAAAGACGGCCCCCTTGCCACGCAGGATCAGACCGCGCAGGCCCGCAACCTCAAACAGCCGCGCCTGTTTCGGCCCGGTAAAGCCAGCCCGCGCCGCCGCCTCTTCCTGGGTCGCCAGATCGCCGTCGTTCTCCATCCAGTTTTCCGCCGCAAACCCCGCACCGCGCGGCGCAGACACCACGCGGCCCTGATCCGACATGATCCCGACCAGCAAGCCATCGTTTGAAATCAACAAGGCTGGCCGCTCGGCGAAGGCCCACAGCGCAAATCCCAAAATCAACGGCGCGACCGCCCAAAGTCGCACCCGCCCCCGCCACAACACCAGCCAAACACCAGCCATGGTGATCAATGGCAGCACCCAAGGCCCGGGAGCAACGATCGGGGTCACCGCCCCCTCCAGCCCCGCAACCCAATGGGCGATATAGATGATCCAGCGCGCCGACGCCTCCATCACCCAAAGTGCAGGAGCTGAAAGACCCAAGGGCGCCAGCAAAGCCGCCACCGCCCCCGCCGCCATCAGCACCGACATCACCGGCACCGTCAGCAGGTTCGCGATCAGCCCGTAATCCGTAAACCGGTTGAAATGCGCCGCCGCATAGGGGGCGGTTGCCAGGCCCGCCAGGACTGAGGTCAGCACCAGCGTGAACACCGGCATCACCCAGCGCGGCAGCCGTTCGCGCATGACCCGCCGGTCCAGCGCGCCAAAGCCCGCAATCAGCGCCACGGTCGCCGCAAAAGACAGTTGGAACCCCGGTTCGGTCAGGCTTTCAGGCTCGGTCATCAGCAGCACACAGGCCGCCAGCGCCACCGACCGCAGGGTCAGCGCGCGCCGGTCCAACAGCACCGCACCCAGCATGACGCAGACCATCAAAAATGCCCGCTCGGTCGCCACATTGGCCCCCGACAGCAGCAGGTAAAACAGCGCCACCCCAAAAGCCACCACCGCCGCCAGCTTTTTGGCGTTCACCCGCAAGGCGACAGGCGGCACCAAAGCCAGACCGTAGCGCACCAGCACGAACACGAATCCGGTCAGAAACGCCATGTTCATTCCCGAAATCGCCAGCAAATGCGCCAGATTGGAATCGCGCAGCGCCTGAACCGTGTCCAGGCTGATCCCAGAGCGATCCCCGGTCATCACCCCCGACGAAAACGCCCCCGCATCGCCCGGAACCGCCGCCATCAGCGCCGCCGAAAGGCGCGTGCGCAGCCGGTTGATCACTTGCGCGCGCGGGTCCGGATCGGCCCACAGCATCACCGGCGTGCGCGCATAGCCAACCGCGCCCAACTGGTTGAAATAGGCCATGCGGCGGAAATCAAAGCCTCCGGGTTCTGCCGGGCCTTCGGGGGCCGACAGATGCGCGGTCAGCAGCACTGTCTGGCCGGGATCAGGTGTAAACCCCTCGGAATGCAAGGAAATCCGCACCTTGATCGGCGTGCGGTCTGGGGCCACATCGTCCAGAACCACCCGGTCCAGTGTGATCCGCAGCGCATCAGACTGGCTGCGATCCACCTCAATGATCCGGCCCTGCACCGCGCCATAATAGCGAAACTCCAGCATCGGGGCCTGCACGGCATGGGCGCGAAAGCCGATGGCCAGCACACCTACGGCCACGGCAGCCACGCTGATGGCAAGCGGATGCGCCAGCTCCGGCCCATAGCGATAGCCAAGCGCCGCAGCCCCCAGAACAATCGCAGTGGCCAGATAGAATGTCGGCCCGGGCTCAAACGGCAGCGCGAACCAGCCTCCGATCCCGCAGGCCATGAAGACCGGCAGCCACGGGAACAACAGCCCCCGGGCGCCTTGCAACGCATGCAATGGCCACAGCATCATGGCGCCCGCCCTGCCCACCTTGTTTTGCGCCTCACAACTGCCTAAAGCTGCGCCAATCTTACCCGTTCAATGGTTTCCGAAAGGTTAACTGCAATGACCCGTCCCGTTGTCACCCGCTTTGCCCCCTCACCCACCGGCTATCTGCACATCGGTGGCGGTCGGACGGCGCTGTTCAACTGGCTTTTCGCGCGGGGTCGCGGTGGCAAGTTCCTGTTGCGGATCGAGGATACCGATCGGGAGCGGTCGACCCCGGAGGCCACAGCGGCCATCCTGCGCGGGCTGACCTGGCTGGGCCTTGACTGGGACGGTGAAGTGGTCAGCCAGTTTGACCGCATCACCCGCCATGCCGAGGTGGCGCATCAGATGCTTGAACGCGGAACCGCCTATAAGTGCTTCAGCACGCAGGAAGAAATCGCCGCCTTCCGTGCCGAGGCCGAGGCCCGGGGCAGCTATGCGCTGTTCCAAAGCCCATGGCGCGACGCCGATCCCGCCACCTTCCCCGATGCGCCCTATGTGGTCCGCATGAAGGCCCCGCGCATCGGCGAGACGGTGATCGACGACCAGGTGCAGGGCCGCGTGGTGATCCAGAATGCGACTTTGGATGATATGATTTGTTTACGCTCTGATGCTACGCCGACGTATATGCTGGCCGTTGTGGTGGACGATCACGACATGCAGGTCAGCCATGTCATTCGGGGGGACGACCATCTGAACAACGCTGCGCGCCAGCAGATGATCTATGATGCCATGGGCTGGGAGATTCCGGTCTGGGCGCATATTCCGCTGATCCATGGGCCGGATGGCAAGAAGCTGTCGAAACGCCATGGCGCGACCGGGGTCGAAGAGTATCAGGCGATGGGCTATCCCGCTGCGGGCATGCGCAACTATCTGACCCGTCTGGGTTGGGCGCATGGCGATGCCGAGATTTTCACGACCGAAGAAGCGGTGGCGATGTTCGATCTGGCCGGCATCGGTCGCGCGCCGGCCCGGCTGGATTTCAAGAAACTGGAAAACACCTGCGGCCACCACATCGCCATGGCCGAAGATGCTGCACTGCTGCATGAGATTGAGGCGTATCTGGTGGCCGCCAACCGCCCGGCTTTGACAGCAAATCAGCGGGCGATTTTGTCGCGGGGGCTGTATTGCGTGAAAGATCGCGCGAAAACCTTGCCGGAACTGCTTGAAAAGGCACAGTTTGCGCTGATCTCGCGCCCTGTGGTGCCGGATGAGGCATCGGTCAAGGCGCTCGATACGGTATCCCGTGGTATACTGAAATCGTTGACGCCGCAGCTGCAAAATGTTAGCTGGACAAAAGCAGCGCTGGAACCGATCCTCAACGATGCAGCCGCAGCAAATGGAATCGGTTTTGGCAAACTCGCCGCCCCGTTGCGCGCCGCTTTGGCAGGCCGCAGCGCCACGCCAAGTGTTTACGACATGATGCTTGTCATCGGTCGCGATGAAACGATTGCCCGGCTGGAGGATGCGGCGGCTTGATCCGCCCGTCCCCGTCGACGTGAAGAAAGGCTGCCCCATAGCCCTGGGTCGGTCGGTAACTGGGGGATGAGAGATGGCCGAGACGACCAGAAAAGCAACGCTGAACCTTGACGGCAAGACCTATGACCTGCCCATCCATTCGCCCACCCTGGGGCCGGATGTGCTTGATATCCGCAAGCTTTATGCCGAAGCGGACGTGTTCACCTTTGACCCCGGCTTCACCTCCACCGCCGCTTGCGAAAGTGCCATCACCTATATCGACGGCGACAAGGGCGAACTTTTGCACCGCGGCTATCCGATTGAACAACTGGCCGAGCATTCGTCTTATCTCGAGGTCTGCTACTTGCTGCTCTACGGTGAACTGCCGAATGCTGCGCAATTGGCTGATTTCGAAGGCCGGGTGACGCGTCACACCATGCTGCACGAACAAATTCACATGTTCTTCCGCGGTTTCCGCCGTGACAGCCACCCGATGGCGACCATGGTGGGCGTGGTTGGGGCAATGTCCGCCTTCTACCACGACAGTCTTGACATCAACGACCCTTGGCAGCGCGAAGTGGCCGCAATCCGCATGGTCGCCAAACTGCCGACGATCGCCGCGATGGCCTACAAGTATTCGGTCGGCCAACCCTTTGTTTATCCGAAGAACTCTTTGTCCTATGCGGGCAACTTCCTGCATATGTGCTTCTCGGTTCCGGCCGAGGACTATGTGGTCAACCCGATCCTGGCCCGCGCCATGGACCGCATCATGATGCTGCATGCCGATCACGAACAGAACGCCTCGACCAGCACTGTGCGTCTGGCGGGTTCGTCGGGGGCCAACCCATTTGCCTGCATCGCGGCGGGCATCGCCTGCCTTTGGGGCCCGGCCCATGGTGGCGCCAATCAGGCCTGCCTGGAAATGCTGCGTGAGATTGGCACTGTAGACCGCATCCCGGAATACATTGCCAAGGCCAAGGACAAGAATTCGGGCTTCCGCCTGATGGGCTTTGGTCACCGCGTTTACAAGAACCACGATCCCCGCGCCACCGTGATGAAGGAATCGGCGGATGAGGTGTTGGAGCTTTTGGGCATCCACAACAACCCCACCCTGCAAGTCGCCAAGGAGCTGGAGCGGATTGCACTGTCGGACGACTATTTCATCTCGAAGAAACTCTACCCGAACGTCGATTTCTACTCGGGCATCATTCTGGATGCGATGGGCTTTCCAACCTCGATGTTCACGCCGATTTTCGCGATTTCGCGCACGGTGGGCTGGATTTCGCAGTGGAAAGAGATGATTGCCGAGAAGAACCAGAAGATCGGCCGTCCGCGTCAACTCTATGTCGGCGCGCCGAAGCGGGACTACATCGACGTCAAGCATCGCTGAGATCAATGGGCGGCCCAGCGGGCCGCCCTTTCCTTTTGCCGCCCAAGCTGCGACCTTGTGGCCATGCAGTCCAGATCCCGTATCCTTGCCCTCGACCTGATGCGCAGCGCCGCCCTTCTGGGAATGGTGGCGTTTCACATCAGCTATGACCTTTTGCTGTTCGGGCTGATGCCTGGTGAATACGCAAGCACCGCCACCTTCTATTGGCACCCGCGCCTTGTGGCCGGGGCGTTTCTGGCCCTGGCGGGGCTTGGCCTTTGGCTGTCGCATGCGGAGGGCATGCGCTGGCCTGCGTT
>JBIHZO010000267.1:0-5342 GCA_044231405.1 Cypionkella sp.
CGGGTTTGCCGTGGGCGCGATGGAGCGCGGGGCGGACCTGCCTGCGGGCGTGATCGAAGGCGATGTGCTGCTTGGGCTGGCCTCGAACGGGGTGCATTCCAACGGCTATTCCTTTGTGCGCAAGGTCGTGGAGTTGTCGGGTCTGGGTTGGGACGCCGCCTCGCCGTTTTCGGACGGGACTTTGGGCGCGGCTTTGCTGGCGCCGACGCGGCTTTATGTGAAACAGGCGCTGGCGGCGGTGCGGGCGGGCGGCGTGCATGCGCTGGCCCATATCACCGGGGGGGGGCTGACGGAAAACCCGCCGCGCGTGATCCCCGAGGGCTTGGCCTGTGAGATTGATCTGTCGGCCTGGGACTTGCCGGGGGTGTTCCGCTGGCTGGCCACGACGGCGAACATGAGCCAGCCGGAACTGCTGAAAACCTTCAACTGCGGCATCGGGATGATGTTGGTGGTGGCGGCAGACCGGGCGGAAGAATTGACCGTGTTGCTGCGGGCGCAGGGTGAAACCGTTGTGCCGATGGGCCGGGTGGTGCCGGGCGAGGGCGTGATCTACAAGGGGCGCTTGCTGTGAAGCGGGTTGCCATCCTGATTTCGGGGGGTGGCTCTAACATGCTGGCATTGCTGCGCGATATGGTGGGCGACCACCCGGCCCGTGCGGTTCTGGTGGCGTCGAATGATCCTGCTGCGGCAGGTTTGGCGCGGGCGTCGGCGGTGGGCGTGGCGGTGGCGGCGGTGGATCACCGCGATTTTGGCCGCGACCGGGCGGCGTTTGAGGCGGCTTTGCTGCCGCAAATTCTTGCGACAGAGCCGGATATTCTCTGTCTGGCCGGGTTCATGCGGGTGTTGACGCCGGCGTTTGTGCAGCGGTTTGAAGGTCGGATGCTGAACATCCACCCATCGCTTTTGCCGAAATATCCGGGGCTTCACACCCATGCGCGCGCGCTTGCGGCAGGTGACACCGAAGCCGGTTGCACCGTACATGAAGTGACGGCAGTGCTGGACAATGGCCCGATTTTGGGCCAGGCGCGGGTGCCGGTTCTGGCGGGCGACACCGAAGCTGCGCTGTCGGCCCGGGTGTTGGAGCAGGAGCATCGGCTGTATCCGGCGGTGCTGCGGCGGTTCGCAGCGGGGAGCCGGGTGCCGGTTTTCCTGTAACATTGGGGCCGTCTTGGGGGGCATCGAGCCCCCCGCAACGGCTTTGGTGCGGGCTGGGATGGCGCAAGTTTGCTCAATTGGGCGCGCAGGGCCGTGGTGCGGAGGCATCTGGTGGGAGTACTTGGTAAGCAGCAATGCCTGCGGGGCTTTCCCTTGCCTCAATTGCTGCCTATAGCGATGGTGCGGGACGCCCCCGCGGCACCATATGAAAGACGCCCCGTATGCGCACGATTACCACCACCGAAGACCTTGCCGCCTTTTGTGATGCGGCCAAACTGCAGCCCTATGTGACCATCGACACCGAGTTCCTGCGCGAGCGGACCTATTGGTCGAAGCTGTGTCTCATTCAGATGGCGCTGCCGGGCAAGGATGGCGATGCGGTTCTGGTCGATCCGATCCTTGGGGATGCGATGTCGATGGAGCCTTTGTACGATCTGTTCCGGCATGAGGCGACGGTGAAGGTGTTTCACGCTGCGCGGCAGGATCTGGAGATCTTCTTCGTTGAGGGCAATGTTTTCCCCAAGCCGCTGTTTGACACCCAGATCGCCGCGATGGTTTGTGGGTTTGGCGAGCAGGTCGGCTATGAGACTTTGGTCAAGAAGATCGCCAAGGAAAATCTGGACAAGACCTCGCGCTTTACCGATTGGTCGCGCCGTCCCTTGTCCACGGCGCAAAGCGATTATGCACTGGCGGATGTGACGCATCTGCGGGTGATCTATGAATGGCTGGCGGCGCAGCTGGCCAAGAACGGGCGCACCGCCTGGGTGGAGGAAGAGCTTTCGGTGATGACCGATCCTGCAACCTACACCGTGCATCCGGATGAGGCCTGGCTGCGGGTGAAGACGCGCACCACCTCGGGGCGGTTTCTGGGTGTGGTCAAGGAATTGGCGCGCTTCCGTGAGGATTATGCGCAAAGCAACAACGTGCCGCGCAGCCGGGTGATGAAGGATGATGCGCTGCTGGAGCTGGCCTCGACCCGGCCCACCTCGATCGAAGAATTGGGGCGGTCGCGGCTGTTGATGCGCGAAGGGCGCAAGCAAGAGATCGCGGAAGGCATTCTGGCTGCGATCAAGGCGGGCATGGAGATGAAGCAGGATGATCTGCCACGCGCCGACGTCAGCCGTGATCAGTTGCAGGTCAACCCGGCGCTGGCCGATTTGCTGCGGGTGTTGCTGAAAGCAAAGTCGGAAAGCCTGGGAGTGGCCCCGCGTTTGATCGCCTCTGCGGCCGATCTGGATGCGATTGCCGCCGGAGAGCGCGATCTGGAATCGCTGAAGGGCTGGCGGGCCGAGGCCTTTGGTGAGGATGCACTGCGTCTTTGCCGGGGTGAGATCGCGCTGTCTGCCAAGGGCAACGAGGTGCGGGTGGTGCGGCTTTAGGCCGCTTCACCCGGCATAGCCCCTGCATTCACGGCTGCTCGGCATGAATGTTTCACGGATTTGGCCCATTGGCAGGGTGAGAAATCCCTGTCCGCCGCCGTTGGCAGCGGCGGCGCTAGCGTCGGCTGGACCTTGCGTTGCCCGCTCCTTGCACGACGATCTCGGAAATCGCCTGCAGTTTGATATCTGACAGGCTGTAGGCGACCGTGATCTCGCGCGATTGCTGGTTGGTTACGCTTGCCGCAGCGATCGGCGGGAAGACGCGGAAATCCAGCACCAGCACGCCGTTTTCATCCAGGGGCCGGGCGACCAGTTCAGCCTCCCAATAGCCTTGGGTCGGAGGCAGACCCGTGGCACGCACGATGGCCCCGCCGGGATAAGCTTCGACGGCCATCGTCAGCACCTGATCGACCAAGGCGCGCGGATCGGTGGGCTTGGCGGTTTGCACCTGTACTGCAGGTTCTGATCGGCCGAACCAGTTGAACGGGTTCAGGCGCGAGTCGCGCAAGCCGCCACAGGCGGACAGCACGGTCAGGGCAACAAGGGCAGCGGTCAGGGGCAGGCGCATTTGAAACGTCCCTAGCAAGGCTCCTCTTGGGTAGCCGATGTGACGCGGTTTGAAAAGGCCGCTTGGACTGGACGTTGGGGGGGTGTCGCATTAGCTGATAGGAAAAGAATGGAGACTGCCATGGCCACGCCTGCCTTTGAAGAGATTGCCGAGACGTTTGAGTTCCTCGACGATTGGGAAGACCGCTATCGCCATGTGATCGATCTGGGAAAGGCGATGCCGCCGCTGGATGACACATTCAAGGTGCCGGCGTTGAAGGTGGACGGGTGTGCCAGTCAGGTTTGGCTGCGCCCGGTGCTGGAAGGCGGACGGTTTGATTTTCAGGGCGAATCCGATGCGATGATTGTGCGCGGACTGATCGCGGTGCTGCATGCGCTTTATGCCGGGGTGCCACTGGACGAGGTTGCGCGGATCGACGCCCAAGCCGAACTGGGTCGGCTGGGGTTGAATGACCATCTGTCGGCGCAACGATCCAACGGTGTGCGCGCCATGGTGGAACGCATCCGCAAGGTGGCAGCGGCGGCGTGATTTACAGCGGGGCGCAGGCGGCTTTACACCACGCCAGCGCCTCTGCTGACAGTCGCTCTGACAGTTTTGCCAAAACCTGTGCGTGATAGGCGTTCAGCCAGTCACGATCGCCGGGTGACAGCATGTCGGTGACAATCAGGCGGCGGTCAAACGGCGTGAAGGTCAGGGTTTCAAACTGCAGCTGCGTGCGCTCGTCATCGCCGCCCGGCAGTTTGGGGGCCGGTTCCACCACGATCAGGTTTTCCAGCCGAACGCCAAATGCGCCCTCGCGATAGTAGCCAGGTTCGTTGGACAAGATCATTCCGGCTTCCAGCGGCACTTCGGAGATGCGCGACAGCCGTTGCGGCCCCTCATGCACCGACAGGAACGCGCCGACGCCGTGCCCGGTGCCATGGTTGAAATCCTGCCCCGCCAGCCACAAGGCGTAGCGCGCCAGCGGGTCCAGATCGCGCCCCGCCAGCCCCGCAGGCCAGCGGACCCGCGAGATCGCGATCGTACCTTGCAGCACGCGGGTATAGGCCAAGCGCGCCTCTTCCCCCGGATCGCCCACCGCCACGGTGCGGGTGATATCGGTGGTGCCATCCAGATATTGTGCGCCCGAATCCACCAGCAGCAGCTCATTGCGGCCAATGGGGCGGTTGGTGTCCTCGGTCACGCGGTAATGCATGATCGCGCCATGCGGACCCGCGCCGCAGATGGTGTCAAAGCTGATGTCATGCAGCGCATTGGTGGCGCGGCGAAAGCCCTCGAGCGCACGCACAACGTCTATTTCGGACAAGCCACCCTTGGGCGTCTGCGCGTCCAGCCAGCACAGGAATTCCACCATGGCCGCACCGTCGCGCAGATGCGCCACCCGCATGCCCTCGATCTCGGCGGCGTTCTTTTTGGCCTTGGGCAAACGACAGGGATCATCGCCCCAGACCACCTCAATTCCCGCCTCGGCCAGTTCTGTCGAAACGGCCAGCGGTGCCGTGGCGCGGTCCACCCGCACCGGGCCTTGCAGCGTGTGCAAGGCGGGCACAAAGGCATGCACCGGGCGCTTTGTCACCTGACCGCCCATATGGGCGCGCAGGCTGTCGTCAAACTTGGCGGCATCGGCGAACAGGGTCACGCGGGCGTCGTCGTGCAGGATGGCAAAGCCGTGCAGGATCGGGTTGCGCGGCACATCCGCGCCGCGAATGTTCAACAGCCAGCACAGCGAATCTGGCAGGGTGATCACCGCCGCAGTTTGGCCGGCTTTGCGCAAGCCTTCCGCCAGCCTTGCGCGTTTGTCGGCGCTGCTCTCGCCCGCGACCGCATCGGGATGCACAAAGGCGCGGCCCATCGGGGCGCCGGGCTGGTCTGGCCAGATCACATCAACCAGATTCTTGCAGGCCCGCAAGGTGACGCCCTGGCCCTCAAGTGCTGTCTCGATCTTGGCAATCTCTTCCGCCGTGTGCAGCCAGGGATCAAATCCGATCACGCCGCCGGGCAGGTTGGCCTTGATCCAATCGCCCGGCAAAACGTCAGGCCACGGAACCGGGGTGAAATGTGCCAGATCGACCTGCGCCTTGACCTGTGTGCGGTAACGCCCGTCGATGAACACTCCCGCGATATGCGGCAGAACGATGCAAAAGCCTGCCGAACCGGTAAAGCCGGTCAGCCACTGCAACCGCTCATCCCGCGCCGCGACATATTCGCCCTGATGCACATCCGACCGGGGGATGATGAAG
>JBIHZO010000268.1:0-5331 GCA_044231405.1 Cypionkella sp.
GCTGCGTGCTTGCAAGCACCATCCGTTACGCCAGGATTTTCGAGACGACGCCTGCACCGACGGTGCGGCCGCCTTCGCGGATGGCGAAGCGCAGTTTCTCTTCCATCGCGATCGGAGCGATCAGTTCGACGTTGAACTTCAGGTTGTCGCCCGGCATCACCATCTCGGTGCCCTCGGGCAACTGAACCGTGCCGGTCACGTCCGTCGTGCGGAAGTAGAACTGCGGGCGGTAGTTCGCGAAGAACGGCGTGTGACGACCGCCCTCTTCCTTGGTCAGAATGTAGGCCTCGGCCTCAAACTTCGTGTGCGGCATCACCGACTTCGGCTTGCACAGCACCTGACCACGTTCCACGCCTTCACGGTCGATGCCGCGCAGCAGGATGCCGACGTTGTCGCCAGCTTCACCACGATCGAGCAGCTTGCGGAACATCTCGACGCCGGTACAGATCGACTTCTTGGTGTCACGGATGCCAACGATTTCAACTTCGTCGCCGACGTTGATCACGCCACGCTCGATACGACCGGTCACAACCGTGCCACGGCCGGAAATCGAGAACACGTCCTCGATCGGCATCAGGAACGGCAGGTCGACCATACGGGTCGGGGTCGGGATGTATTCGTCCACAGCCGCCATCAGCGCGCGGATCGAGCTTTCGCCGATTTCCGGACGCAGGCCGATCATCGCCTGGTGGGCCGAGCCCTTGATGATCGGAATGTCATCGCCGGGGTAATCGTAGGACGAGAACAGCTCGCGCAGTTCCATCTCAACCAGTTCGATCAGCTCTTCGTCATCAACAAGGTCAACCTTGTTCATGTAGCACACCATGTAGGGAATGCCGACCTGGCGACCCAACAGGATGTGTTCACGGGTTTGCGGCATCGGGCCGTCAGACGCCGCGCACACCAGAATGGCGCCATCCATCTGCGCCGCGCCGGTGATCATGTTCTTCACATAGTCGGCATGGCCGGGGCAGTCGACATGTGCATAGTGACGCGCTGCGGTTTCGTATTCCACATGTGCGGTCGAAATCGTGATCCCACGAGCCCGCTCTTCCGGCGCGCCGTCAATCTGGTCGTAGGCGCGGAATTCACCAAAATACTTGGTGATCGCTGCCGTCAACGTCGTCTTGCCGTGGTCAACGTGGCCAATCGTGCCGATGTTGACGTGCGGTTTGTTCCGTTCAAACTTTGCCTTTGCCATGATGGCCTCCTAATTTTGGTCAGGTGCGGTGGGGTGAAACCCCACCCTACGAGTGGTAGGGCGGGCTGTTGGAGTTTTGTCACCAAAACTCCAACCTGCCCGCCACACCGGTTAAGCGTATTTCTTCTGGATCTCGTCCGAGATGTTCTGCGGAACGGCATCGTAATGGTCGAAGGACATCGCGAAGGTGGCACGACCAGAGGTCATGGAACGCAACGTGTTGATGTAGCCGAACATGTTGGCCAAAGGCACCATCGCGGCGATGACGTTCGCGTTGCCGCGGCTGTCTTGGCCGTTGATCATGCCCCGACGCGATGTCAGGTCGCCGATGACGCCGCCGGTGTATTCTTCCGGGGTGACAACTTCGACTTTCATGATCGGTTCCAGCAGCTTGGCGCCGGCTTTCTTCAGACCTTCGCGCATCGCAGCACGGGCCGCGATTTCGAACGCCAGCACCGAAGAGTCAACATCATGGTAAGCGCCATCGATCAGCGCAACCTTGAAGTCGATCACCGGGAAGCCTGCGAGCGGACCGGAGTCCATCACCGACTTGATGCCTTTTTCAACGCCGGGGATATATTCCTTCGGCACCGAACCGCCCACAACCTTGGCTTCGAACGAATAGCCTTCGCCCGGTTCTGTCGGCGAGATCACCAGTTTCACGCGCGCAAACTGACCCGTACCACCGGTCTGTTTCTTGTGCGTGTAGTCGATCTCATGCTCACGCGAGATGGTCTCGCGATAAGCCACCTGCGGCGCACCGATGTTCGCCTCGACCTTGAACTCGCGACGCATACGGTCAACGAGGATGTCGAGGTGAAGTTCGCCCATGCCCTTCATGATTGTCTGGCCCGATTCAATATCGGTTTCCACACGGAAGGACGGGTCTTCGGCAGCCAGACGGGCCAAAGCGATGCCCATCTTTTCCTGGTCGGCCTTGGTCTTCGGTTCCACCGCGATCTCGATCACCGGGACCGGGAAGGTCATGGTTTCCAGAACGACGGGGTGAGCCGGATCACAAAGCGTGTCGCCCGTGGTGGTTTCTTTGAGGCCACCAAGCGCGATGATGTCACCAGCAAACGCTTCGGCAATCTCTTCGCGGTCGATGGCGTGCATCATCATCATACGGCCAACGCGCTCTTTGCGCTCTTTGGTCGCGTTCATCATCGCGTCGCCCTTGGACAGGGTGCCGGAATAGATGCGGGTGAAGGTGAGCGAGCCGACGAAGGGATCGTTCATGATCTTGAACGCCAGCGCCGAGAACGGCTGATCGTCCGAAGCCGAGCGGGCGATGTTACGGGTTTCCGACTCATCACCCGGTTTGAAGCCCATATACGGCGGCACGTCCAGCGGGGTCGGCAGATAGTCGATCACCGCGTTGAGCAAGGGCTGAACGCCTTTGTTCTTGAACGCCGAACCAGCCAGAACCGGGATGAAAGCGATGGCGAGGCAACCCTTGCGGATCAAAGCACGCAGTTCTTCAACCGACGGCTCTTTGCCTTCCAGATAGGCTTCCATCGCAGCGTCGTCTTGCTCGACTGCGGTTTCCAGCAAGTTGTAACGCCACTCGTTGGCCTCGTCCTGCAGAGATTCGCGGATCGGCTGACGCACCCAGGATGCGCCCAGATCTTCGCCCTCATAGACCCATTCTTCCATGGTCACGAGGTCGATGATGCCTTCCAACTTGTCTTCTGCACCGATCGGCAAAGCGATCGGAACAGCGTTGGCGCCGGTCCGGTCTTTGATCATCTTGATGCAGTTGAAGAAGTCAGCGCCGGTCTTGTCCATCTTGTTGACGAAGACAATCCGCGGAACCTTGTACCGGTCGGCCTGACGCCAAACGGTTTCGGTCTGCGGTTCCACACCTGCGTTGCCGTCCAGAAGAACGACCGCGCCATCCAGAACCGCCAGCGAACGTTCGACTTCAATGGTGAAGTCCACGTGGCCGGGGGTGTCGATGATGTTGAAACGGAACTTGTCAGCACGTGCGTGCTCCAGGCCCGGATCAATGGTGCGCTCCCAAAAGGTGGTGGTGGCAGCCGAGGTGATCGTGATACCACGCTCTTGCTCTTGTTCCATCCAGTCCATGGTGGCAGCGCCATCATGAACTTCACCGATTTTGTGCGACTTGCCTGTGTAGTACAGAATACGCTCTGTCGTCGTGGTTTTACCCGCGTCGATGTGAGCGATGATGCCGAAATTGCGATAGCGATCCAGCGGATATTCGCGTGCCATGATAACCCCTTACCAGCGGTAGTGGCTGAATGCTTTGTTAGCATCGGCCATCTTGTGGGTATCTTCGCGTTTCTTAACAGCCGTACCACGGTTGTTCACGGCATCCGACAATTCGGCGGCCAAACGCTCTTCCATGGTGTTTTCGTTGCGCTTGCGCGCCGCGATGATCAACCAACGGATCGCCAGCGCTTCACGGCGCTCGGTGCGGACTTCAACCGGAACCTGATAGGTTGCACCACCGACGCGGCGCGAACGCACTTCGACGGAGGGTTTCACGTTTTCCAAAGCTTCATGGAAACATTCAATCGGCTGACGCTTCAGACGGGTCTGAACCCGCTCCAGTGCGCCATAAACGATACCTTCAGCCACCGACTTTTTGCCGTCGAGCATCAGGTTGTTCATGAACTTGGTCAGAACCCGATCGCCATACTTGGCATCGGGAAGAATATCGCGTTTTTCCGCGGCGTGACGACGTGACATAGTTTATCTCCTCACTTCGGACGCTTGGCGCCGTATTTCGAACGACGCTGACGACGGTCTTTGACGCCTTGGGTATCCAAAACACCACGCAGAATGTGGTAACGGACACCCGGAAGGTCTTTGATACGGCCGCCACGGATCAGAACCACAGAGTGTTCCTGAAGGTTGTGCTTTTCGCCCGGAATATAACAGATCACTTCGAAGCTGTTGGTCAGACGCACTTTTGCGACTTTCCGCATAGCCGAGTTCGGCTTTTTCGGAGTGGTGGTGTAGACGCGCGTGCAAACGCCGCGCTTTTGTGGGCAAGATTCCAAGTGCTGCGACTTGGACTTGCGGACGTTCGGCTCCCGCGGTTTGCGGATAAGCTGTTGAATAGTCGGCATTCAGCTACCTCGTGTTGCCCCAATAAAGGGACTGTCAATACTCGCCCCGCGCGATGCGGGGCACTGCTTCTCGACGTCATTTCGTGGCATACCCACAAAACGATAAAACCGAACCGTCTCCCGAAGGGGCGGCACGGTGGAATTCCAGAGGATCGAGGCGCAAACCCGGATCATGACCACATCAAGTCTTGGACCCTGAAGCCAGACCTATGGCATGGCGACAGATAGCGCGGCTGATAGACAGAGTCGGCTGGGTTGTCAACTGTCGCCAAGGTCACGCAGCGGGGCCGTCCCGGTTCAGCATGATACGCGCCAATATCGCAGCCAGCAGGGCGGTAAACAGGCTGGCCAGCAGCGCATCGGACAGAAAATGCCGCCCCGCTGCCACCCGTTGCAGAGCGGTGATCAACGGAATGGCGATGATGACGGCTTGTCCGGCGCGATAGGCCCAATCCGGCAGCCGCGCCCGCCATGCCGACAGAATCAGCCACAGCGCAATCGCCAGCGCCATGGCCCCGGCAGATTCGCCAGAAACGAAGGAACAGTTGCTGGCACATTGATCGGTGATGTCATGCGGCGGGGTGAATTGCTGGGTGCCGCCAAAATTCAGCGTGTCAGCGGGGCGCGCGCGGCCCCATTCGCGCTTCAGAATACCATTCACCAAGAGGCCCGGCCCCAGCACGAACACCGCCACGATCAACCCCCAGACCCGCGCGGACAGCCGCAGCACCGGGCGGCGCAGCAACAGGCTGACTGCCAGCATTCCGGCCGAGGTCAGCGCCACCGCAATCGCAAGATCCCACAGGATCAGCCGCACCGCCTCGGCCCGCGCATCCAGCGCCACGGGAAAAGCAGCACCGTCGTAAAAGGCAGCGGTCACCGCCAGATCAAGGCCGGGCCAGACCGCGAACAAGGCAAATGTCGCGGCGATCAGGGTCAGCAGCAGGCTAAGGCGCATCGGCACACTCCATCGGGACCAAATATGCTGCCAAGGCCAGTTTGCGATATGCCCCGCCCTTGGGATCCAACACC
>JBIHZO010000022.1:0-16327 GCA_044231405.1 Cypionkella sp.
CCAAACAATTGATCATTGCCGGCGCCGCCGAAAACGCTGTCATTGCCTGCGCCGCCATCGACGCTGTCATTGCCGTCACCGCCGCTGACCAGATCGTTGCCGGCGTCGCCGAAAACGCTGTCATCGTCGGTACCGCCATCAACGCTGTCATTGCCATCGCCGCCCGACACCGAATCGTTGCCCTCGTCGCCAAAGCTGCTGTCATTGCCCTCACCGCCCGACACCGAATCGTTGCCGGTACCGCCATAGCTGCTGTCGTCGCCAACCCCGCCCAGAACAGTGTCATTGTCCGTGCCGCCGTACAGAATGTCATTCGACGCCATGCCGTCGATGGAATCACTGCCGCCGCCGCCAAAGAAGATGTTGGTGTAAACGTCGCCCACCAGCCCTTGGTCATTGAAGCCGATGATGGTGTCATTGAAGGCCGACCCGATCACACCATCGACCCCGGCAAGCTGATCGCCTGCCGCATCGCCGCCCGAGGTGGTCCATGTCAGCAGGCTCACGTTCACTGCGGCGCCAGACGCGCTGTAGTCGACGAAGTCCATGTCTTCGCCGCCATACAGCGTGTCGGCACCCGCGCCACCTGCCAAAGTGTCGTCGCCAGAACCGCCATAAAGCTGGTCTGCACCGCCGCCGCCCGCCAGATAGTTGGCGCTGTCATTGCCCGTCAGCACATCGGCAAAACCTGAACCGGTCAGGTTTTCGATCGCGATCAGGGTGTCGCCTGCCGCATCGCCGCCAGTCCCCGATCCCGAAGCCAGACTGACCGATACCCCCGATCCCGAAGCACTGTAGTCGGCGGTATCAATGCCTGCGCCACCCTCTAGGCGGTCGTTGTTCGCCCCGCCGGCCAGCGTGTCCTCGCCGTTGCCGCCATACAGGCTGTCCACGCCCGCGCCGCCATACAGCAGATCGGCGCCATCCGCTCCGGTCAACGCGTTGTTGCCGGTGCCGCCTGTGAGGGTGTCTTCAAAGCCGGAGCCAAGAATGTTCTCGATCAGGCTCAAGGTGTCGCCTGCCGCATCGCCGCCAGCGCCGACGCCGGTGGTCAGGTTGACCCCAACCGCCGCCGACGATGCGCTGTAATCCACAACGTCGGTGCCGGCTCCACCGTCGATGACATCGGCACCATCGCCGCCGGTCAGGCTGTCATTGTCGTTGCCGCCGTACAGGCTGTCCGCACCCGTGCCGCCCGACAAGGTGTCGGCCCCCGCTGCGCCATACAGCGCGTTGGTGTCGGTGTCGCCGGTCAGGCTGTCGGCAAAACCGCTGCCGATCAGACCCTCTGTCCCCGTCAACACGTCGCCCGCCGCGTCGCCACCGCTTGCGGTGTTGGCCGCCAGGTTGATGATGACGCCCGCGGTGGAGGCCGTGTAATCCGCCAAATCCAGCCCGTCGCCGCCGTCCAGCACATCCGCGCCAGAACCGCCGATCAGCACGTCGTTGCCAAGACCGCCATAAAGGCTGTCCGCGCCTGCAAGCCCGCTCAGACTGTCCGCACCCGCTGCGCCGTAAAGGGCGTTGGCGTTGCCGTCGCCGGTCAATGTGTCATTGAACGCTGAACCGGACAGGTTTTCCACCAGCACAAACACATCGCCGGTGGCATCGCCTGCCGTGCCGGTGTTGGTGGTCAGGCTGGCGGCAACTGCGGCTGTGGCTGTGGCGTAATCGGCAGTGTCCACGCCGGTGCCGCCGTCCACCCGGTCAGCCCCTGCGCCGCCGGTGATGGTGTCATTTTCACTGCCGCCATAAAGGCTGTCTGCGCCCGCGCCGCCGTCGATGACATCCGCACCCGCCGCGCCGTACAGAAAGTTGACGCCACCGTCACCCGTCAGGGTGTCAGCAAAGGCCGACCCGAGCAGGTATTCGATCCCTGTCAGGGTGTCATTGCTGGCGGTGCCGCCGCTGCCCAGACCCGTGACCAGATCAACCGCCACGCCCGCGCCCGATGCGGTGTAATCCGCCACATCCGCCGTGCCGGTGCCGCCGTCCAGCAGGTCCGCCCCGTCGCCACCGATCAAGGTGTCATTGCCCGCGCCGCCATAAAGCGCGTTGTCGCCCGCGTTGCCAGTCAGGCTGTCGTTGTAGATCGACCCGATCAGGTTCTCGACGCCGACCAGCGTGTCCCCGGCCGCATCGCCGCCAGTGTTGGCCGCGCCGTTCAGATTGACAAACACCGCCGATGAGGAATTGGCGTAGGTCGCGGTATCAATGCCTGCGTCACCATAGATCAGGTCATTGCTGGACCCGCCATCCAGCGTGTCATTGTCATTGCCACCATACAACGTGTCCCGGCTGGACCCGCCGAACAGCTGGTCCAGCCCATCGCCGCCGAACAGCTGATCCGTGCTGCCGCCGCCATAAAGCGAGTCGTCGCCGGCCTGACCCGTCAGGGAATCGGCACTGCCGCCGCCAACAAGGGAATCGTTCCCAAGCGATCCAGGTAATGTAACCACTGTGCTGCTCTGCTCGATTGCCCGGATCTGACGCCCGGGTCTATTTGCACGCCGATTATGCCAAATCAGCCGCAATTGTGTCGGGAAATGGCCCAATTCCCTGAATTTCTTCAAGGCGTTGTGGCAATTCGGTGACGCCCGCCGTCAGGCTTGGGAAAAAACTTGCCAACCCGACAGCCACGCCGGGGCAGGGCAGAGGACAAGCCCTTGCCAATCCATCGAAATTTGCGCAATTGCCGGCCACAGGACTTGCGCCGCCGCGGCCGGTTTCCAGCCGCTTTTCTTGCGGTGCGCGCTTGACGGCGCAGCGAAACCCCCTTATCAGCCGACAATCGAATTTGGTAACTGCCCGTCGGGTGGTGCGCCCACGTCTATCTATGACAAGGAACACGTCTATGTCGCGCGTCTGCGAACTGACGGGCAAAGGCCCGATGTCTGGCAACACTGTCAGCCACGCTAACAACAAATCCCGTCGTCGGTTCCTCCCGAACCTCAACGAGGTCACGTTGATTTCCGACGTTCTGAACCGCTCGTTCAGCCTGCGCATTTCGGCTGCGGCCCTGCGCTCGGTTGATCACCGTGGCGGGTTGGACGCTTTCTTGGCCAAGGCGAAGGACGACGAACTGTCGATCAACGCCGCCAAGATCAAGAAAGAGATTGCCAAGGCGTCTGTCGCAGCCTGATCTTTCGTCACGGCATCGCAAAGGCCCTGCTTGGGAAACAAGCGGGGCCTTTTGCCGTATATCCGGGCCGGGGCGGGCGGGACAATCTGCCCCCTTGGCGCGGTCACCTTGTCGGGATAGAAGAGGCCATGCGTTTCATGCGTCCCATTTCCGGCCTGCTGCTGGCCCTGCTGATGGCGCTCACTTCGGTGACGATGGCCGTCGCACGCGGTCAGGACCGCATGGGCACCACCGTCGAAATCTGCGGCGGCTTTGGCGAGGTTTTCATCAGCCTTGACGCCAGCGGCCAGCCCGTCGGTCCCAGCCACATCTGCCCCGATTGCCTTGGGGGTGTGACCGCTCTCGACCTGCCCGGCAACCCTGCGTACCCACAGCGCCCGCAATCCATGCGTCGCGTCGCCTTCACCCCTGTCATCATCGCGGCCCCCAGCCTGCCGCAACTGCAGGCCACCGCGCGCGGGCCGCCGTCCCTGATCTGACCCCCTTTCTTCAGATCAACTTCAAAGGACATAAAATGACACGGTTTCAAACCCTTCTGGCTGCAGCAACCGCAGCCTTCTTCGCCCTGCCTGCCCTGGCCCATGACGGAGTCCACATCGAAAACCAATACGCGCGCAGCATGGGTGGCATCGGTGCTTCTGGCGCGATTTTCATGGAAATCACCAATCACGCCGACGTGGATGACCGCCTGATCGACGCCGCCTCGGACGTGGCGCAAAAGGTCGAACTGCACACCCACAAAGAGGATGCCAATGGCGTCATGCAGATGCTGCACGTTCCCGAAGGATTTCCCATTGCCGCTTTGCAAGGCCACGACCTGAAACGTGGCGGCGATCACGTCATGCTGATGGGCCTGACGCGTGAGCTGAAAGACGGCGATATGGTCCACTTGACGCTGACCTTCGAACACGCTGGCGTGGTCGAAATTGACGTGCCCGTCGACAACGCCCGCAAAGACGGCATGGCGCAGGATATGGGTGCGATGAACGGGGCTGCCAAAGGCCATGACATGGGCGCGATGAACGGCACCGCCGATGCTGGCCACGACATGACAAAGATGGGCGGCAATGCCCACGCAGGCCACAATATGGCAACAACGCCCGATACCACCGGCATGACCGACCCCGATGCGATCACGGCGATACTGAAAGCCCAGTTCGACACCCCGGAAAACCCGCTGACCGTCGATCCTATTGTGGTGGAAGGCGACAACGCGCTGGCCTCTTGGGCACAAGGCGACAAAGGCGGGCGTGCCTTGCTTGCGCGCCGCGAGGGTGCCTGGCAGATCATCCTTTGCGGTGGCCCCGATCTGCGGATGCCTGAATTTCTGACCCAACATGGCGTCACCGCCGCTGAAACGCTGTCGAAACTTTACAACGCCGCCGAAGATGGGCTGGGGGCAGACAAGGTTGCCTTGTCCTCGTCCTTCGAAGGCGTGGTGATTATCTCGGAGTAACCGCAACGGCGGGGCCGCAATGCCCCGCCCACCCAAGGCCCCGCCATGCACGCCCAATATCTGTCCGACGCCCTGACTGCCGATCAATGCGACACGTTGCTGTCCCTGGTGCAGGCGCATCAGCTGCGCGACGCAGGTCTTGTGCGGGGCGCCACCGCCCACCAGATCCGCCGGGCCGAGGTGGCTTGGCTGGATGACATCCTGCAGGCGTCTTGGGTGATGGACCGGATGATGTCGGTGGTGGCACAGGCCAACCGTGAGAACTTCGGCTTTGATCTGACCGATTTCGGCGAAAGCCCACAGGTCGCCCGCTATGGCGCGGAACGGCAGGGCCATTTTGACTGGCATTCCGATATTGGTGCGGGCAACTGGGCCGCCAAACGCAAGCTGACCATCGTGGTGCAACTGTCCGACGCCGATGATTACGAAGGCGGCACGCTGGAACTGCGCCCCGACAGCAACATCGCAGCCGCCCCCCGCGCCCGCGGCACCGCCATTGTCTTCCCCAGCTTCGTGCTGCACCGCGTGACGCCGGTGACCCTCGGCACACGCTGGTCACTGACACTCTGGTCACACGGGCCCGCTTTCCGTTAATCTGCACGAAACGCGCCGAAAATTGCCAGCCTGTGCGCCCGAATACCGTCGTCGGACGTTTGTTGGACAGCCCTCAGTTGTGAAAGACCGCAATGACCGAAGCCCCGTCAGACCGCGCCAAACTGCGCCGCATGCACCAGAAAGCCGCCTACGACCGCCCCACCATCGACGCCATGCTTGACGCAATGCCTGTGGCGCATGTCGGTTACATTCTGAACGGTGCACCGCTGGTGATCCCGACTTTGCAATGGCGTGAGGGGGATCGGATTTACTGGCACGGCTCTGCCGCCTCGCGCAGCCTGAAGGCGGGCAAGGCGTTGGCGGTTTGCGTGACCGTCACCCTGACCGATGCCATGGTGCTGGCGCGCTCCGCCTTTGAACATTCGGTGAATTTCCGCTCTGTTGTGGTGCAAGGCAATGCCGAATGGGTCAGCGATCCTGTGGCCAAGGCCGCGCACCTGCGCGCCATGGTGGACGCGATGTTTCCGGGCCGTTGGGAAAGCCTGCGCCCGATGACTGAAACCGAGGTCAAAGCCACCGGCATCCTGTCACTGCCGCTGACCGAAGCCTCGGCCAAGATCTCGGCCGCCTTGCCCGGCGGCACGGATCCGGATGAAGACAGATCATGGCCCGCATGGGCTGGGCTGCTGCCGATCACCGCACAGATGGGCACGCCGATTCCCGCACCTGATCTGCCCGCAGGAGTCGACTTGCCCGCCCACGCCCGCAGCTATCGCTATGGTGAAAAGCCCTAGACCTTCAGCCCCCGCAATAGGCCTCGGCCTGCGCACCAAAGGCCTTGTAGCGGTCCCAGAACGCATCATCTGCATCGCGTTTTGACATCCAGGCCTTGTGCGCCTTGTCTGGGTCGCGGAAGAACGTCGCCGCCCGCCGTTGATCCGACCCGGTCAACACCTGATCCGCCACTTGCTCGATGCACCGGCACAATGACCGGCTAGCCGATTGCCGGTCCGACCTGCTGCACGCGGACTCAATCGGTCCCGCCGCTGCCGTAGCCGCTGCCAAAACGGCCAAAGCCGCCCCCAAAAGCGCTGTTTTCATGTCTCTGCCTCTGCCGCCCGTGGTCTGGTCGCCCTTCGCCACAGATCATTTTCTGCCACCAATTATGGCGCTTCGCACATCACATTTCAAGCCAGCGCGGGAATTGGCCGATCCGTCGGGCCGCTACCGCCAAACCTCCCCCTTCCCCCCCCTGCGCACACACGATATACGCACGCGCATGACCCAGCTTGATCTCATCCGCAACTTCTCCATCGTGGCCCACATTGACCACGGTAAATCCACCCTCGCCGACCGGCTCATCCAGATGACCGGCACGGTGGCCGCGCGCGATATGAAGGCGCAGATGCTGGACAGCATGGACATTGAACGTGAGCGCGGCATCACGATCAAGGCCAACACGGTGCGGATCGAATACCCGGCCAAGGATGGCAAGACCTACATCCTGAACCTGATCGACACCCCCGGCCACGTCGACTTCGCCTACGAAGTCAGCCGGTCCATGCGTGCGGTTGAGGGGTCCTTGCTGGTGGTGGACGCCAGCCAAGGGGTTGAGGCGCAAACCTTGGCGAACGTTTATCAGGCCTTGGACGCGGGTCACGAAATCGTGCCGGTCCTGAACAAGATCGACCTTCCCGCCGCCGAACCCGAACGCATCAAGCAGCAGATCGAAGACGTCATCGGCCTTGATGCCTCTGACGCCATCCTCGTCTCCGCCAAATCCGGCCTAGGCATCCCCGACGTGCTGGAGGCGATCGTGACCCGCCTTCCGGCCCCCAAGGGCGACCGCGATGCACCACTCAAGGCGATGCTGGTGGACTCGTGGTACGACGCCTACCTTGGCGTGGTCGTCATGGTGCGCATCATGGACGGCGTCATGAAAAAGGGCGACCGCGTCCGCATGATGCAGACCAATGCCGTCTATGGCATTGACAAGCTGTCGGTTCTCAAGCCCCAGATGGTCGACATCGCCGAACTTGGCCCGGGCGAGATTGGCATCTTCACCGCCTCGATCAAGCAGGTCCGCGACACCCGCGTTGGCGACACCATCACCCATGAACGCAAAGGCTGCGACGTGGCCTTGCCGGGCTTCAAACCCGCGCAGCCGGTGGTGTTTTGCGGCCTGTTCCCGGTGGACGCCAACGAATTCGAAAACCTGCGCGACGCCATCGAAAAGCTGTCCCTGAACGATGCGTCTTTCAGCACCGAGATGGAAACCTCTGCCGCCCTCGGCTTCGGCTTTCGTTGTGGCTTCCTTGGCCTGCTGCACCTGGAAGTCATCCGCGACCGCCTAGAGCGTGAATACAACATCGACCTGATCACCACCGCGCCTTCGGTCGTGTTCAAGCTTTACATGAAAGACGGCACGGTTTCCGACCTGCACAACCCCGCCGACATGCCCGATCTGACCTTCGTGGACCACATCGAAGAGCCCCGGATCAAGGCCACGATCATGGTGCCCGATGAATACCTCGGCGACATCCTCAAACTCTGCCAGGACCGTCGTGGCGTGCAGATGGACCTCAGCTATGCCGGCTCCCGCGCCATGGTCGTCTACGACCTGCCGCTGGCTGAAGTGGTGTTCGACTTCTACGACCGCCTGAAATCGGTGACGCAGGGCTATGCCTCCTTTGACTATAGCCTGTCGGAATATCGTGAAGATTTCCTTGTCAAAATGTCGATTCTTGTGAACGACGAACCGGTGGACGCCCTGTCGATGATGGTCCACCGCGATCGGGCAGAGGCCCGCGGCCGCGCCATGGTCGAAAAACTGAAAGACCTGATCCCCCGCCACATGTTCAAGATCCCGATTCAGGCCGCGATTGGCGGACGGGTGATTGCGCGTGAGACATTGTCTGCCATGCGCAAAGACGTGACCGCGAAATGCTATGGCGGCGACGCGACGCGCAAGAAGAAACTGCTCGAAAAGCAGAAGGCCGGCAAGAAGAAGATGCGCCAGTTCGGCAAGGTGGAGATCCCGCAAGAGGCGTTCATTGCGGCGTTGAAGATGGATAGCTGAGGCACACTTTTTTACTCCGCGATTTCTCGCGTGCACAAGCCGCAGAATTAGCAGTTAGTTAACACATTTGATTTGGTGACGGCTAAGCACTCGCCTGAGTGGTATCTTTAGTTATGTGATGCGGCTTTTCACCCTAACCGCCCTTGTACTATCTAAAACGATAGCCTTTAAATTGGGACGCACACTTTACGAAGGTTCGAGTGGAGCTACGCACCTGACATGAGTGTCGATTGGCGCTAACATTTAACATATACTGAGGGTTCAATGACTTACAAAGCCTTGTCGATCTTATCAGTCTGCGCATTAATTTGTGGTTGCGTCCCGCAAGAGACATTCGTGAAGAATAACATGCGATATTCAGATTTTGAAGTTGATCGAGCGTCTTGTGAGACTGCTGCAACTCAACAAATCAGCACCAATCGCAGCCCCGGTGCGGAAATTGCAGTTGCATTGTTGACTGGTGTTTACCAGACCCAAGATGCAAACGCTGCGGCTCGAAAGAATAATTATGAAGCCTGCATGATTAAAAAAGGCTATCAGAGAATTGAATTGCCTCCTTGTTCAAATATTCAAGAGGCAAAAAAGAACGGAATTGGCCCCCTGAAAGCCCAAAGTCGTGTGGAAATCTCAGAGAACTCTTGCGTCACCAGCGATAATGCTGGCCGCATCGTTTTTCACAAAAAGTAGCAGGGGGTGGCTGAGGGTTTTCCCCAGCGGTCGCCAAGCCTATGCGCACATTGCGCACCCTTTCCACATTTAACCGCGAGAGCCTGGCATAGGATGCGATAGGCGCACCGGCCAGGCGCTGACCCAAGAAACTTATAGCTCAACACCTGACACTCCCAAAACCGACCGCGCGCTGCGTAGGGACGGAGAACGGACGCATGCAGGACGGCGAAAGGACGCAAATCAGACGCCAAAATTCCAAGGTTTTGCGGGGAAATTAACCACCCCTTAACCTTAACCGGTCACGGTATCCCTATGAAACACGCCCTCGTCTTGACCATGATCCTCACCGCCTGCGGTGCCCAGCCCGCGCCGGAGTTTTTCAACGCCAAACGCGCGGATGTCATCCGCGATGGCCGCCAATACACTGTTTTCCATACCGAAAACCGGGTTGAAATCATCCGTCTGGGCTATGCCAAGCGCGGCGAGCATCAGGCCATTCGCGCCGCCATGATCGACCTGATCCCGCAGGTCACCGGCTGCACCCTGAATGACCGCAGCCTGCAGGGCGATTCGGGGGAAATGCGCGGCTCAATCCGCTGTCCGAAAGTATAGCTCCCACCCCGCGTAAGCCCCGGCAGCCAAAAACAAAATTCCCCAACCCGGACTGTCGAACCAGAACTCCACCAGCCCCCAGACCAGCGGGAACCCCACCGTGATTGCCCGCACCCAGGGCTTGGCAAAGAAGGGGTCGTTGCGGTCCAGAAATTTCATGCGATCACATCCTTTTCCCGCCAAGATAGGCGTAACGATAGGCCAAGGCCACCCCGCCAGCGCCGCCAATCACATTGCCGATCGTCACCCAGATCAGATTGTTCAGCGCGGACCAGACCGACACATCCGCCCCCGCCAGAATTCCCAATGGAATTAGGAACATATTCGCCACCGAATGCTCCAACCCCAGCAAAACGAAGCTGGAGATCGGCCAAAGCACCGCCAGAATTTTTCCCGTGGTGTCGCGGGCCGAGAAGGTTAACCATACCGCCAAACAGACCAAAGCATTGCAAAGCCCGCCTTTCACCAGCATCTCCAACGGGTTAAGCGCCACCTTGCCTGCCGCCACCTTGGCCGCCAAAGCCCCGAACGGCGCGTCCAGCATTCCGGTTAACCAAAACGCCGCCGCCAACCCCAATGCCCCGACAAGGTTCCCCACATAAACCACGCCCCAATTCCGCAGCAGCCCCCCAACCGAAATCCGCCCCTCCACCGCCGCCATGACCATCAGCGCGTTGCCAGTGAACAATTCCGCCCCGCCCACCACGCACAGGATCAGTCCAAGTGAAAAAACCAATCCGCCCAGCAGTCTGGCTGGGCCAAACCCCAGGTCCGCGCCGGTCATCACCATCAGATAGCCCGCGCCGCCAAAGCCGATAAACGCCCCTGCAAGCAGCGCCAGCGTGAACATCTGGCCCAAAGGCAGCATGGCTTTCGCCACACCTGCAGCCTCAATCAGCGCGGCGATCTGGGCGGGCCTGTAAGCGTCGTGATCGGTGTCCATCTGGTCAGTCTGGCGTGAAAATCGCCCTGTGCCAAGGCACTTGCCTGAAAATCAGGGCAAGCCTAGGCTGACCGGAACAGGAGGGCCGCCGATGACCGAGATCTCTACAGGATTTACCGGGCAAACTGTGATCACAACATTCGAGATGACCCCGGGCACTGCGGCCGATCTTATGGAGGCGTTGCAGGCAGCCTATGCCGAATTTATCAGCCGACAACCGGGGTTTATGGGTGCGGGGCTGCACATGAACGACGCCCAAACGCGGATTGCGAACTATTCCAAATGGCAGCGGCGCGAGGATTTTCAGGCGATGCTGCGCACCCCGGAAATGCGGGCAAGAAACCGGATGATTGCAGGGCTTTGTTCGCGGTTCGAGCCGGTGATGTACGAAGTTGTGGCCGATTTCTAAACGCTTCACTCTTTCTTAACGCCTCTGTGTCAATTTGTGCAACACAGGCGAGGTACTCCATGGACTTCGGCAGCGCTGTCCACACCAGTTTGACTATCGCCGCCCGCGCTTGCCACCTCTTTGGCCGGCGCGGCCTCCGGTGCTGCGCCCCGCCATTTTGACGGCGTCCTCCACCGCCTCATCCACCACCGACTGTCGCGCCAAAGGATCGTCTGCGATGGTCAGTTCAACCGCTTCCAGCCGCCGAACCTCATCGCGCATCCGTGCCGCTTCTTCAAACTCCAGATTCTCTGCGGCTTTGCGCATCGCCAGCCGCAGCCCATCCAGATGGCTTGCCAAATTGTTGCCCAGCATCGGCTTGTCGATTTTCGCAGTTACCCGCGCCTGATCCGTATCGCCTTGGTAAATGCCAAGCAAAACGTCTTCGACGTTTTTCTTGATCGTCGTGGGGGTGATGCCGTGCAGAGTGTTGTAGGCAACCTGCTTCTCACGTCGACGGGTGGTTTCACCGATGGCACGCTCCATGCTGCCGGTGATGCGGTCGGCATACATGATCACCCGGCCATCAGAGTTGCGGGCGGCACGACCGATGGTCTGGATGAGGCTGGTTTCCGAGCGCAGGAAACCCTCTTTATCAGCATCCAGAATGGCCACCAATCCGCATTCCGGGATATCCAGACCTTCGCGCAAAAGGTTGATGCCGACCAGAACGTCAAAGGTTCCCAACCGCAAATCGCGAAGGATTTCAATGCGCTCGATGGTGTCGATGTCAGAGTGCATATAGCGGATGCGGATACCTTGCTCGTGAAAATACTCGGTCAGGTCTTCGGCCATGCGCTTGGTCAGGGTGGTGACAAGCACGCGCAGGCCAAGGGCCGCGACACGGCGGATTTCGTCCAGCAGGTCATCGACTTGCATCTCCACCGGACGAATCTCGATCTGCGGATCGACAAGTCCCGTCGGGCGGATCACCTGTTCCACGAAGGAGCCGCCGGTCTGTTCCAACTCCCACGCCGCCGGTGTGGCCGAAACGAACACGGTCTGCGGGCGCATGGCGTCCCACTCTTCAAACTTCAACGGGCGGTTGTCCATGCAGGACGGCAGGCGGAATCCGTGTTCGGCCAGCGTCATCTTGCGCCGGAAGTCGCCCTTGTACATGCCGCCGATCTGCGGCACCGAAACGTGAGATTCGTCTGCAAAAACAATGGCATTGTCGGGGATGAATTCGAACAGCGTGGGCGGCGGCTCTCCCGGCGCGCGCCCGGTCAGATAGCGGGAGTAATTCTCAATCCCGTTGCAAACTCCGGTTGCTTCCAGCATTTCCAGATCAAATGAAGTGCGCTGTTCCAGCCGCTGCGCCTCCAGCAATTTGCCCTGTGACACCATCAGGTCCAACGTTTGGCGCAATTCCTTTTTGATGCCGATCACGGCCTGATTCATCGTTGGGCGCGGGGTGACATAGTGGCTGTTGGCATAGATGCGGATTTGGGTGAAGTTATCGGTCTTCGCCCCGGTCAGCGGGTCAAATTCAATGATCGCCTCCAGTTCCTCACCGAAAAACGAAAAGCGCCAGGCGCGGTCATCCAAGTGGGCGGGCCAGACTTCAAGACTGTCGCCGCGCACCCGGAACGTGCCGCGTTGGAACGCCTGATCGTTGCGCTTGTAGGCCTGCGCCACCAACTCGCCCACCACCTGCCGTTGATCATAGCTTTGGCCGACCACTAGATCTTGTGTCATGGCAGAATAGGTTTCCACCGACCCGATCCCGTAGATACAGGACACGGAGGCCACGATGATCACGTCATCCCGCTCCAGCAATGCCCGGGTGGCCGAGTGACGCATCCGGTCGATCTGTTCGTTGATCTGGGATTCCTTCTCGATATAGGTGTCGGTGCGGGCAACATAGGCTTCTGGCTGGTAGTAGTCGTAGTAGGACACGAAATATTCAACGGCATTTTCGGGGAAGAAGCTCTTGAATTCACCGTATAATTGCGCGGCCAGCGTTTTGTTGGGCGCAAGAATGATGGCTGGGCGCTGGGTTTGTTCAATCACCTTGGCCATGGTGAAGGTCTTGCCCGTGCCTGTGGCCCCCAGCAACACCTGATCATGCTCACCCGCCAGCACTCCACGCGACAGTTCGGCGATGGCCGTGGGCTGATCACCCGCCGCTTCAAACGGCGTGTTCAGCACGAAACGGCGGCCGCCCTCCAGTTTGGGGCGGCTCAGCACCTCGGGTCGGGTCGCAAGGGCGTTTGAATTGTTGTGGGGCATGGATGATTCCCTTCAGCCCTGCAATCTATTCCGTTTTTGTTCACGGGGAAGGGGCTGCAAAGGACTTGTTAACGCAGGTTGCGGCATCGTGAAGAAATTTGGCGCAATTTTAAGGAAAAAAAGGATCAAAGGCACAATTTATGGTTGTTTCCGGTATTCTTCTGCGTCAATCTGATGATGCAAGCAGCAAACCAAGCTGTCGGTTGGTTACACCACACACCCCACCCACACTCCCCGTGGCCAACCGACAGCACCTTCCTTGCGTTGCGGGCTTGCACTTCCCCCCGGTTTTCGGAATAAACTGCCCCGAACATTGGGAGATTTGACCATGCGCGCCCGCATCTATCAGCCTGCGAAAACCGCCATGCAATCGGGCACCGCCAAGGCCAAGGTCTGGGTGTTGGAATTTGCCCCGGCTTCGGCGCGCGAGGTCGATCCGCTGATGGGTTGGACCAGCAGCAGCGACACTCAAACCCAGGTGAAACTGCGGTTTGACACCCGCGAGGCCGCCGAAAATTACGCCCGGAACAAGGGCATCGCCTTTGACGTGACCGAGCCCAAGCCTCGCAAGCCAGTCATCCGTGCCCGCGGCTATGGCGAGAATTTTGCCACCGACCGCAAAGGTGTGTGGACCCACTGACTTTCAGCTGATTGCCTGCCTGTCGGTGGGCGGTCCCCTCGCAGCCGGAAAGGTCTTATGATGCGTTTTTTTCCTGTAATTGCCGCTTTGTCCTTCGCCACCTGCACAGGTTCGGCCTTGGCTGAAGCCACCGATGCGGGGGCGGCTGATCTTAAGGCCGTCCTGCAAACCTATCTCGGGGCCGCTGACGGCGTGGTCAGCGTGGCGGTTGCAGGCGACGCTTACGGCGTCGCACTGGATTTCGCGCCCCTGATTGCGGCCATTCCGGACCCGGGCGTTGAGGCCAGCATCAGCCCTGTGGTGTTTCAGTTGACCGACAACGGTGACGGCACTTGGGCGATGACGCAGGATCAGGCCTTTGACATGGCGGTCAATGTGCCAGGTCAACTGGACATGGCGATCAGCTTGGGCAAATGGGCGGGCACCGGCACGTTCGATACCGGCTTGCAGGCCTTTGTCACCTCATCCACGCAAATCACTGATATCACAGTGAATGAAGCCATGGCCGATGCTGTCATGGGCAAAACCCAAGTCACGTACAGCGTCGCCAGTGCCAGATATGAAAGCACCGCGGCAGCTGCCGCAAACGGCGGGGCGGATGTCTCGGCGACCTATGCTCTGACCGGTTTGACCGAAAACTTCACCATGCCGGGCATGGGCGACGGTGCGGCCGCCATGGATCTGTCGCTGACGGCGGAAAGCTATACGGCGAGTTCCAAGATATCTGGCTTGCGCCCCGATGCTGTCTACAAACTGATTGCATTCTTTGTCGCCAACCCCTCCGAGGCCGCGATCGCCGCCGCGCAGGATGGGTTGAAAGCCATCCTGCGCGACGGTGTGCCTCTGTTTGATCATCTGACCACCACGGGCACGATCACCGCAATCTCTGTGGGCTCGCCGATGGGTACGTTCGGGTTGGACGCCGCGGGCGTGACTGTCGAGGCGAACGGCTTGGTGGCCGATGGCATGGTGCGCGAAGCGTTCACCCTGTCGGGATTGACGCTGCCCGCCGGTGTTGTGCCTGAATGGGCCGCGGACTTGGTGCCCTCGTCTCTGTCATTGGATTTCAAGCTGTCGCGGTTCAATCTGGCGGCCCCGTTTGCACTGTTGCTCGACACTGTCGATTTCGTGACCGGCCCCGCCGACCCTGCTGCGTTTGAAGGGCAGTTGATGCTGGCCCTGATGCCCGAAGGCGTGGTGGACATTGCGCTGGCCCCTGGCGGGGTTGTCGCCCCGATCTATGATCTGGGCTATGAGGCCGCCATGACCGCTGGCATGGCGGCGATGCCGACAGGCACTGCAAATGTCACGCTGAAAGGCATGACGGCGTTGAAAACCGCACTCGCAGCCGCCCCGGAAGAGGTCGGCATGCAGGCCGCACCAATGCTGGCGATGGCCGAGGGCATGGCCAAACCGGGTGACAATGGCGCGTTGGTCTGGGCGCTGGAAATGACACCGGAGGGTGGGATGTTGGTGAACGGGGTCGATGTGATGGCGATGGGCGCGCAGTGATGGCGATCACCATTGCCGAAGAAAGCCCGCTTGGGTCTGATCTGGCCCTGCTGATGGCGCGGCACACGGCGGACATGCATGCTGATACGCCGCCAGAAAGCATCCACATGATGGATGCCGGTGCACTCGCGATACCAGAGGTCGCGTTTTATGTTATCCGTGAGGATGGCATGCCGGTGGCGATGGGGGCCTTCAAACGGCTGGAGGACAGTCACGCCGAGATCAAGTCGATGCATGTGCTGTCCGAGGCGCGGGGCAAGGGCCTGTCACGGCTGATGTTGAACCATCTTGTGGCAGAGGCGCAGGCCGCGGGGCTGCGCAGGTTATCGCTGGAAACCGGCATCCAGCCGACTTTTGTTGCGGCCCGCGCGTTGTATGAAAAGGCTGGCTTCACGATCTGCCCGCCCTTTGCCGATTATTGGGACGATCCGAATTCGGTTTTCATGACACGCTCTCTTGCGTGACAGCGCGACCTGTCGCACATAAGGCGCAACGGTCCCGTAGCTCAGCTGGATAGAGCAGCCGCCTTCTAAGCGGCGGGCCGGGGGTTCGAGTCCTCCCGGGATCGCCAATACCATCGCGATGTGTTGCTGTCGTTCGGCGCGCAAACACCGACTTTTTGGCAAAAGTCGGGAATCTGAGGGGATACCTTGGGATCCCGATGCCGCGGGTGGCCAGTAATCATCTGGTCGGCATGCGTGATGCACTGAACTGCGACCGGGGGTGAAAGTCGAACCCCAGCCTTGGATCTGTGCTGCCTGCGATTCGGCCGAGCTGATACTATCGAAGAGCTGCCTCTGCGTACGAACGCAGATACACCGCCCCGAAGTCACGCCCATCTGGCGAATATCGTAAGACCCGCGCATGGCTCAACTTTGCTCCAAGCGCATTTCGGTGCAGGCCGGTCTCGTCGGCTGTGTTGCACAAATGGCCTGGGGGGATTCATCTCGTGAATTCAGCGTGATAGCTGGGGTGGATGAGCAGACCGAACACCCTGAGCTACAAGACCCTGAACTGGCCTGAGTATAACAAGGCGCTC
>JBIHZO010000269.1:0-5304 GCA_044231405.1 Cypionkella sp.
GAACCGGTTCGTGGCCAGCTTCATCGGCGAAACAAACTTTCTGCCGGGCGTCCGCGACGGGTCGGCGGTGCGGCTGGCGGGTGGTCAGGCCATTGATCTGCCCGACGCCGCCTTGGCGCAGGGGCAAAAGGTGACGCTGACGGTGCGCCCCGAACAGGTACGGCTGGTCGACGCGTCGGACCCTGCTGCCATCCCGGCCATGATCCGGAATCTGGTCTATTTTGGCACCGACACCCATTGCCACATGGCGCTGGCCGACGGCACTGCTGTGGTCGCCCGGCTGCAAAGCCCCGCCACAGGCGACGCTGGCCTGACCATGGGCGCGGCGGTGGCCCTGCGCTTTGCCCCCGGCTCTGTGCAAGTGCTGGAGGACTAGATGAGCCCCGCCGAGCAAGCGCGCGCCGCAGCCTCCACCCGCAATGGCTGGCTTTTGTCTGCCCCGGCGCTGTTTGTGCTGACCATTGCCGCCGCCGGGCCATTGCTGATCGTGCTGGTCTATTCGTTCCTGACGCCGGGCCAATATGGCAATGTCGAATGGGTGTTCAGCCTGGATGGCTGGACGAAGATCCTGTTCGAGCGCGATATTTTTGACGACACGCTGTCGCTGGCCGACGCCAACCTGACCATCTTCTGGCGCTCGGTGAAACTGTCGCTGATCACCACCATTCTGACCTTCGCCGTGGGGTTCCCGACGGCGTGGTTCATTGCGACAAGGCCGCCTGCGGCGCGGGCCGCATGGCTGTTTCTGATCACCATACCGTTCTGGACCAATCTGTTGATCCGCACCTTTGCCATCAACCAGATCATCCGCAACGAGGGCGTGATGAACACCCTGCTGATCAATCTGGGCCTGATCGACACGCCAATCCAGTTGACCTACACCGACACTGCCGTTCTGATCGGCATGGTCTATGTCTACCTGCCGCTGATGGTGTTGCCGCTGTTCGCCACCATTGACCGCTTTGACATGCGCCTGCTGGAGGCGGGATACGACCTGTACGCAACCCGCTGGCAGGTGTTGCGCCGGGTGATCTTGCCAATCACCAAACCGGGGATCATTGCAGGGTCTATCCTGGTGTTCGTGCCCTGCCTTGGTGCCTATGTCACCCCGCGAATTCTTGGCGGTGGCAAGCAGATGATGATCGGGAATTTCATCGAATTGCAGTTTGGTCAGGGTCGCAACTGGCCTTTGGGGGCAGCGCTGTCGATCGTGCTGCTGGTGATCGTGACCATCGCCTTGCTGTACTACGTCCGCGCGATCAATGGGGAACGCAAAGATGGCTAGAAGCACGACCTATTCCGTCACCGACCTGCCCGGCTTTGCCACCATCGCGATCCTCGTGTTCGTGGCGCTTTACGCACCGATCCTGACGCTGGTTTTCTATTCCTTCAACGCCGGCATCTCTCCGGCCGAGTGGCAGGGGTTTTCCCTGAACTGGTATGTGGTGGCCTTTGCCAATGACGAGGTGAAGGCGGCAACCTGGGTCTCGCTACAGGTGGCGCTGGGCGCGGCCATCTTGTCGACGGCTCTGGCCACCATGGCCGCGCTGGGCACCACGCGGCGGGCGCAGTTCAAAGGCCAGACCTTCATCTACGTCATGATCAACCAACCCCTGATGGTGCCGGAAATCGTCACCGCCGTGGCGCTGTTGTTGCTGGTGGCGGCGCTGAAAAAGATCACCGGATATTCGGGGCTGGGCTATCTGATCCTGGCTCACACCGCATTCTGTTTGCCCTTTGCCTATTTGCCCATCAGGGCGCGGCTGGAAGGGATGGACCTGACGCTGGAAACTGCCGCCGCCGACCTTTATGCCAGCCCTTGGCAGACCTTCCGGCGGGTGACGCTGCCCCTGCTCGCACCCGGTATTTTTGCGGGCGCTATGTTGGCCTTCGTGACCTCGCTCGACGATGTGGTGATCACCGAATTCATCAAATCGCCGGGGCAGGACACCCTGCCAACCTATATGCTGGGCCAGCTGCGCCGGTCGATGAAACCCGATGTGAATGCGATTTCCACTGTGCTGCTGGGGGTGACGCTGGTCCTGTTGATCGCGTTCTTCCTGACCAGCCGCCGCAAAACCTGACCTCAACAAGGAGCCCATGATGAAAACCACCCTGATCACCGCCGCCGCCCTCTTGCTGTGCAGCACCGCCGCCCATGCCGAAGGCGAGCTGTTCTTGTACAACTGGGGCAACTACACCAGCCCCGACCTGGTGAAAAACTTCGAAGAGAAATACGGCGTCAAAGTCACCATCACCGATTTCGACAGCAACGACACCGCCCTGGCCAAGGTGGAGGCAGGCGCATCCGGCTTTGACCTTGTGGTGCCTTCGGCCGGTTTCGTGAAGATCTATAACGAAAAAGGGCTGATCCAGGAATTGGACCTGACCAAGCTGCCGAACCACAAGAACATCGCACCCGAATGGGCGAATGTGGCTTGGGATGAGGGCCGCAAACTGTCGATCCCCTATCAGTGGGGATCCACGGGCGTTTCGGTGAACACCAAGGTTTACACGGGTGACATCAACACCTCGGCCATCTTCATGGACCCGCCCGCCGAATTGGCGGGCAAGATCAACGTGATCCCGGAAATGGGTGACGTGATGGCGCTGGCCACCATGTATGCGGGCGGCGAGGTCTGCTCGGAAGATGCCGAAGTGATGAAAAAGGTCCGCGACGCCTTGCTGGCGGCCAAGCCGAAGTGGTTGTCGATGGATTATTCCACCATCGAGAAGATGACCAACAACGATTACGCAGCGTCGGTGGACTGGAACGGGTCTGCGATGCGCTCGCGCCTTGGCAATGTGGATGTGGCTTATGGCTACCCCAAAGAGGGCTATGGCCTTTGGATGGACAACGTGGTGCTGCTGAAGGATGCCAAGAACGTCGAGAACGCCTATCTGTTCATGGACTACATCATGCTGCCGGAAAACGCGGCGATGTTGTCGGCCTTTGCGCGGTATGGCAATGGCATCGCCGGATCAGAGGCCTTCATGCCGGAAGACATGAAAACCGCACCCGAGATCGTGACCCCGGCAGAGTTCGCGGCAAATGGGCAGTTCGTGCTGGCCTGCTCGGGCAAGGCTTTGGAGTATCAGACCGCAATCTGGACCGAATTGCAGAAGTGATCCGCCGAAGGTGATCCAGCGGAGGTGGGGGGGCGAAGTGCCCCCGCACCATTCGTTTGGGCGCTGACGCGCGGCGGGGGCTGCCGCCCCCTGTCGCATTTGCGCAGGGCAAATGCTGCCCCCGCGGATATTTGGACCAATGTGAAAGGGCTTGCGATGGGTTTGATGGAACTGTCGGCCTCTGATCTGTCGCGGGGGATTGCGGCGCGGAAGGTTGCGCCGTCTGAGGTGATGGCAGCCTGTCTGGACCGGATCGCGGCGGTGAACGGGGCGGTGAACGCGGTGGTGTCCTTGCGTGACCGCGAGGATCTGATGGCCGAGGCCCGGTTGGCGGATGATATCGAGCCTTTGGGCTGGCTGCATGGGTTGCCGATGGCCGTGAAGGATTTGTGCGCAACAAAAGGGCTGCGCACGACCTGGGGCTCGCCTTTGTTTGCCGATTTCATTCCGGCCAAGGATGACCTGTTGGCCGCCCGGATGCGCGGTGCAGGTGCGATCTTTGTCGGCAAGACCAACACGCCGGAATGGGGACATGGCAGCCATTCCTTCAACCCGGTGCATGGCGTGACGCGCAATCCTTATGATCTGGCAGTGACGGCGGGCGGGTCCTCGGGCGGAGCTGCGGCTGGCTTGGCCACGCGGATGCTGCCAGTGGCCGACGGGTCCGACATGATGGGGTCTTTGCGCAATCCGGCGGCGTTTTGCAACGTTTACGGCTTTCGCCCGACCTGGGGTCTGGTGCCCGCCGATGCCGAGGGCGACCGTTTTCTGGCGACGCTGTCCACCGAAGGCCCGATGGGGCGCACGGTGGAGGATGTGGCGCGGTTGCTGACGGTGCAGGCGGGGCTGAACCCCGAGGTGCCGTTCGGGCGTTCGGGGGCGGATTTCGGAAGTCTGCTTGACACCGACATGAAGGGCAAGCGCATCGCTTGGGCAGGCGATTGGGGCGGCGCCTACCCGATTGAGCCGGGGATTTTGTCGCTCTGCGAGGCCGGGCTGGCTGTGTTTGAAGCTTTGGGCGCGCAGGTGGAAGCCATCGCGCCGCCCTTCCCCGCTGCGCAGCTGTGGCGCGCCTGGACCACCCTGCGCGCCATGCTGAACGCGGGCGGCATGAAAGCCTTGTACGATGACCCGGCCAAACGGGCGCAGATCAAGCCGGAAACCATCTGGGAGATTGAACAGGGTCAGGGCCTGACAGCGCAGATGGTCTACGAGGCCAGCACCATCCGCAGCCGCTATTACGCCCATATGGCGCGGCTGTTCACCCGCTTTGACGCGGTGGTGTTGCCCTCGGCGCAGGTCTGGCCGTTTCCGGTGGAATGGCGCTGGCCTGCCAGCATCAACGGCGTTGCGATGGACACCTATCACCGCTGGATGGAGGTGGTGATTCCGGTCAGCCTGATCGGCTTGCCCGCGCTGTCGGTTCCAGTGGGGTTTGGGCCGCAAGGTTTGCCGATGGGGATGCAGATCGCAGGGGCGGTGGGGGCGGACGCGGCCGTTCTGGCCATGGGGCAGGCCTATCATCTGGCCACAGACTGGCCGGGACAGCGCCCCCCCGCGCTCTAGCCCGCTTGCGGCGCAGGTCGGGGCCGCCTAATCACACGGGAAGGGGGCGCGATGTTGATTTACCGGATCTTGATGGCTTTGGCCCTGCCCTTTGTGCTGCTGGCACTGGCCTTGCGGCGCAAAGGGCCGCTGTCAGAACGGCTGGGGTTGGGCGTGCCGCCGGCATCGGGGCCCGCAATCTGGCTGCACGGCGCGTCCAACGGCGAGTTGGCCTCGGCGGTCTGGGTGCTGCGGGACGTCTTGGCGGCGCGGCCCGGTTTGCAGGTGCTGGTCACGGTGAACACGGGTACAGCGCGGGCGATGGTGGCCGGCTGGGGACTGCCGGGAGTGGTGGCGGCTTTGGCGCCGCTGGACACGGGCGGGGCGGTGGACCGCGTGTTGCGGCGCTGGCAACCGCGCGCGTTGGTGATCATCGAGAATGAGCTGTGGCCGCAGCGCATCGCTGCGGCCCGGGCGCGCGGCATTCCGGTGCTGGTGATCGGCGCGAGGCTGTCGGCACGTTCCGCCGCGCGTTGGGGCAAGGTGCGGCGGATCATGGCACAAACGCTGGCGCGGGTGACGTGGCTGTCAGCGCAGGATCAAGCCTCGCTGGACCGCCTGCGCGGTTTG
>JBIHZO010000270.1:0-5300 GCA_044231405.1 Cypionkella sp.
GGCCGCGATGTTGTAGTGCGCTTGGGCAACCCAAGCCATGAACTCGGTGCGATTTCCTTCATCCACCTCGATGAAGAAGATCGGGCGGCTGTTGGCGATAGTCTCGGAAAGACCGCGCAACGCTTTGATTTCCATGCCTTCCACGTCGATCTTGATGAAGTCGACATGAGTCATGGCCAGCGCCTCATCGCCGCGGATCACGGTCAGATCGCCACCTTCCACCAGACGGCCACCGCCCAGATTGGTTTCGGGCTGGTCAAGTTCAATCTGCAAGCCAGACTGCGCCTGATCTGAAAGTCCAAGGCCCAGATGCGACAGGTCGCAACGATCCATCTCGCCGTTCAGTTCCAGATTTGACCGCAGCAGTTCGATCGCCACCGGGTTCGGCTCGAAGGGAATCAGCCGCGAAATATGCAGGTATTTCAGCGCAAACAGCGCGTGATTCCCGATGTTTGCGCCGATATCGACGAAAACAGCGCCCGGCGGGCACCAACGACGGATGATTTCCAGTTCTTCCATTTCATAGAACTGGCCCGTCGCATGGTGGCTTTGGATGGCATCCTTGCGGTTGGTTATGGTGAAATAAACCGGCTCGTCAAAGATCACCGTCCGGATCACCCGGCAGTGCGGCGTGACCGTGACAGGTGTGCTGTGCGGGCGTGGCCCCGGTTTATGACGTTTGGCCTTCACCCGACCGATCCTTCCAGTGATATGGCGACAAGACTTTGTGCCTCCATCGCAAATTCCATCGGCAATGCCTGCAAGACTTCCTTGCAAAAGCCGTTGACCACCAAGGCGACAGCCTCTTCCTCGTTCATCCCGCGGCTGCGGCAGTAGAACAACTGATCCTCGTCGACCTTGGAGGTGGTGGCCTCGTGCTCAACGCGGCTGGAGTTGTTCTTGACCTCGATGTAGGGCACCGTGTGGGCGCCACATTTGTCACCGATCAACAGGCTGTCGCATTGGGTATAGTTGCGGCTGTCGGTGGCGCGTGGGTGCATCGACACCAGGCCGCGATAGGTGTTCTGCGCCCTGCCCGCCGATATGCCCTTGGAAACGATGCGAGATTTCGTGCGCTTGCCCAAATGTACCATCTTGGTGCCGGTATCGGCTTGCTGGGCGTTGTTGGCGATGGCAATCGAGTAAAACTCGCCCTGAGAATCGTCGCCGCGCAGAATGCAGGACGGGTATTTCCAGGTGATCGCCGACCCGGTTTCCACCTGCGTCCACATCACTTTCGCCCGGTCACCCCGGCAATCGGCGCGTTTGGTGACAAAGTTAAAAATACCGCCGCGGCCCTCTTCGTCGCCCGGATACCAGTTTTGCACAGTGGAATACTTCACTTCGGCATCCTTCAGGATCACCAGTTCGACCACCGCCGCATGCAATTGGTGCGTGTCGCGTTTCGGTGCCGTACAGCCCTCCAAATAGCTGACGTAAGACCCTTCATCGGCGATGATCAAAGTGCGTTCAAACTGGCCGGTGTTCTCGGCATTGATGCGGAAGTAGGTCGAAAGCTCCATCGGGCAGCGAGTGCCTTTGGGGATGTAGACGAAGGAACCATCTGAAAACACAGCGGAATTCAAGGTCGCAAAAAAGTTGTCAGACTGCGGTACGACCGAGCCTAAGTATTGTTTTACCAATTCGGGGTGTTCGCGGATTGCTTCGGAAATCGAACAGAAGATCACCCCGGCCTTGGCCAGTTCTGCCTTGAAGGTGGTGCCCAGTGACACCGAGTCAAACACCGCATCAACGGCCACGCGGCGCTCGCCTTCGGGCATTTCAACGCCCGCCAGAAGCGCTTGTTCTTTCAGCGGAATGCCCAATTTTGCATAAGTCGCCAGCAACTTCGGATCCACCTCGGCGAGCGATTTCGGCTTGACTGCCATGCTTTTCGGCTTGGCGTAGTAATACTGATCCTGATAGTCGATGGCGGGGTAATGCAGCATGGCCCAATGCGGCTCTTCCATCTGGACCCAGCGGCGATAGGCGGCCAGACGCCAGTCCAGCATCCAGTCCGGTTCGCCGTTCTTGGACGAGATCAACCGCACAATGTCTTCGGAAACGCCTTTGGGCGCGTAGTCCATTTCAATATCGGTGGACCAGCCGTATTTGTAGGTGCCAGACATGGCATTGACGGTTTCGATCGTCTCCCGATCAACACCATCGCGCACTTCAAGTTCCAGATCGGACATGTCTTATTCCTTCACTTACGGGGGCTTGGCCCCTTTTGCTCATGCGGCGCGCGAACGCACCCGCTTGTAATCACGGCCCCACGCTTCGGCAAAGCGCAGCACCTGTTCTTGCGTGGTTTGCGGCCCGATGGATATCCGGATCGCCTGCCCCGCCTGTTCGTCCGTGTAGCCCATCGCCCGCAACACCCGGCTGGCCCGCACCTTGCCACTGGAACAGGCAGACCCGGCCGAAACAGCAAAGCCCGCAAGGTCCATCGCCATCACCTGAGTCTCACCTTTCCAACCGGGTGCGATCAGGTTCAGGGTGTTCGGCAAACGCGCAGCCCTATTCCCGACTGAAATAGTCTCAAATCCAAAGCCAGACAATGCTTCATTTAGAATATTTCTAATTTCAGCCACTTGCTGCCAGACGCCGTCGGCCAAATCGCGGGCGGCAACCGTTGCCGCCGCCGCAAAACCGGCGATGCCGACCAGATTTTCGGTCCCTGCCCGCCGCCCCATTTCTTGCCCGCCGCCTTTCAGTTGCGAGGTCACATCCAGGCCGCGTCGCAACACCAGCGCGCCAACACCTTTCGGTCCCCCCAGCTTGTGCGCGGCCACCAGTCCCATATCACAACCCAGCCAGTTGAAGGCCAAGGGCAGCTTGCCAAAGCCCTGGGTCAGATCGCACAGCGCGATGCCTTGCGGCAGGTCCTGCACGATGCCGGTTTCCGAATTGGCCAGTTGCAGCGCCGTGCGTGACGGGTCCGTCACCAACACGGCACCCATCGCGTCCACCGGCAACACGGAGTCGCACCAAGCCGAAACCGCCTCATGTTCCACGCCAGCACAAACCAGATCGCGACCCGCGCAAGCCAAAGCCGCAGCTTCGGTCGCGCCAGAGGTAAAGACGATGTCCGCCCCCTCTGCCCCCAAAGCTGCAGCGATCTGGTTGCGCGCGCGTTCCATCATCGCCTTGGCCGCCCGCCCTTCGGCATGGACCGACGACGGGTTGCCAACCAGATCCATCGCCGCGATCATCGCTGCCCGTGCTTCGGGGCGCAGTGGCGTGGTGGCGTTCCAATCCAGATAGACGCGGCTCATTCGTCATCCACCACCCTGAACAGCGCAGGCACGGCCGGGCAAGGGGTCATCGCGTTGCCGATCACATCTGACAGTCGGGTCTGGTGCAGGAAGACATAGACATGCGCCGAAAGCCCCTCCCACAGCCGATTGGTCAGGCTTTGAGCCCGCGTGCCCGACACGCCCCCAGACGCGCCCGCACCTGAGTGCATGGCGTCCACATTTTCTTCAACCGCCACCATCACCTCGGAAATCCGGATCGCGTCCGGCGTTTTGGCCAGCCGGTAACCCCCACCCGGGCCACGCACCGCCTCTACCAACCCGGCGCGGCGCAGCTTGACGAACAACTGCTCCAGATAGGGCAGCGACAGGTCTTGCCTCTTGGCGATCGCCGCCAGTGACATCAGATCGTCGCCCTGCGCCAAAGCCAGATCGGCCAAAGCCACCATCGCATAGCGCCCTTTTGTCGATAGTTTCATGCGCCAACCCATCCAAATCCGCGACTTTCCATTGACGTTGGGGGTCTGTCCGCTTAACTCAACCCCAGTCCATGGGCGGCATCTGCCGCTTTAGAATGGTTCTAGGATATCCGAGCGAATTCGTCAACAAATCGCTTGTGAAACAGTACGGAGCGTACATGCCCGAAGTGATTTTCGCTGGCCCCGAAGGCCGCCTTGAAGGCCGCTATCATCCGCAAAAAGAGCGTGATGCACCGATTGCCATCGTGCTGCACCCGCATCCGGCTTACGGCGGCACCATGAACAACAAGGTTGTCTACAACCTGCATTATGCCTTCTACAACTTGGGCTTCACCGTTCTGCGGTTCAATTTCCGGGGTGTCGGGCGTTCGCAGGGCGAATACGATATGGGCATTGGCGAGCTGTCGGATGCGGCCAGCGCACTCGATTATCTGCAGTCGATGAACCAAAATGCCAAGCATTGCTGGGTGGCTGGCTTTTCATTCGGGGCGTGGATCGGCATGCAACTGCTGATGCGTCGCCCGGAAATCACTGGTTTCATTTCGGTTGCGCCGCCGGCGAACCTTTACGATTTCAGCTTTCTTGCGCCCTGCCCTGCCTCTGGCCTGATTATCAACGGCACCGCTGACAAAGTGGCACCGCCGAAAGACACCATCAGCCTTGTGAACAAACTGCACGAGCAAAAGGGCATCACCATAACCCACACGCAGGTCGAGGGTGCCGATCACTTCTTCAAGGATGAAGAGGCGCATATGAAGCCGATGATCAACACGGTGTCAGGTTATGTGAAGCGCCGTCTGACCGAGGTGACACGCTAAATGTCTGTTCTTGAAGATATGGGCGACCAGTTGGCGCGCGAGGTGATCGCGGCCATGGAAGAGCTGGGTGACGAGCGTTTTTTTGACAAGGTGTCCAAGGTGTTGCTGGATGCCTCCCCAACCATGCAAGAGGCGTTTCTGACCGCCTACCGCGTGCGGGTTGCCGAACGCCGGGGCCGCGCCTTCATGGAAGCGGCGTTGAAGGCAAAACGCGAAGGCCGTGATGGGCCAAAAGTGCATCTGGAAAGCGACGGGCATTGAGCCTGCGGCTTGAGGCGCAATTTGCCTTTTTGAACGAAGCGGATCGCCTGAAGTCAGTGCTGCGTGCCACGAGTTTGTGCGATGGTTCTCGGCGCGAAAATTCGGGCGAGCATTCCTGGCATCTGGCGCTTTATGCGCTGGTGCTGGCAGATCAGGCGGCACTGGGCGTCGATATTTCCCGCGTGATCAAGATGTTGCTGATCCATGATCTGGTGGAAATAGACGTGGGCGACGTGCCGATCCATTCCGCGAATGGTCAGGCACATGGCAGTACGGATGTGCAAGCCGCCGAAGCCGTTGCTGCCGACCGAATCTTTGGCCTGCTGCCCGCCGATCTGGGTATGACGTTCCGCGCACTTTGGGATGAGTTCGAATCCGCCCTTACCCCCGATGCGATCTTCGCCAAATCACTGGACCGCGTGCAGCCAGTGATGGCCAATCTGCAATCGGGCGGCGGCACTTGGATTGAATACAACGTCACCGCA
>JBIHZO010000272.1:0-5285 GCA_044231405.1 Cypionkella sp.
CGCAAGGTTCGATGCCAGCGTCGTTTCATAAAACCGGGGCGGCGCTTGCAGTGCCGCTGCGACGGCCTCTGCCAGCAGCAAATGGTCGTCCGCAACCAGAATAGACGTCGCTGGCTTGGCGCTTCCAAGCAGGTCGCCAAGTCTCTCCGAAGGGGTGCGCGGATGCTTTGTCAACGAAAATAATCCTCATTCGCGTGTCGAGAACCTTTCGACACTGTTCCTTGTCTAGGTTGCCGCGAAGGGTGATGCAACTCACGCTAACGATAACATCTGATGATAGATATGCCCTCTTTCAACAAAATCTTACTCTAAGGGGGTTTATCTATCGAAAGATACTCTTCACCTGCAAGCGTGCGTGTGGGACGTCAGAATAGCCAAACATGCATGCTGGAGTTGACTTCATGAAACGACGAGATTTTGCACTGTTTGTGGCGACGGTTGCGGCGGGATTGGCACGACCGGCCTTGGGCACAGAGCAACCGCCACTTTGGGTGGATGGTGACATTCGCGACGCAGGTGGTGTCGCCCTTCACGACGCCGACCTTTCGGCATTGGAACAGCGAAGCTTCGAGACATCAACAGTTTGGACCCAAGGCACCGATCGGTTTTCGGGTCCATCTTTACAGCTTTTGTTGCAGCATCTCGGGGCAGGTCCCGGCAATCTTCGGCTGACGGCGGTCAATAACTACAGCGTAGAGGTCGACCGCAGCTTGTTGACGGCGGATGCGCCCATCGTTGCGAACCGAATCAATGACTTGGCTTTTGATCGGCGGTCAAAGGGTCCGTTCTGGGTGATGTTCCCCTTTGATCAAGCGCCTGAATTCCGAAATCCGACCATCTATGCGGCCTGTGTCTGGCAGCTTTCCGGGATCACCGTTCTTAAGGGGCTGCCGTGACCTCTGCTCTGACGACCCAGCCACAGCAGGCCAAGTCGCACGCAAATGTTGCTGCAGCGATCATGCTGGCATTGATGGCAGCGGTGGTGATACTGCTTGCCGCAAATGCCCTGAGTTTTCGTGCCAACCTGGAACTTGCGCTGACCGAAGCGACAGACAACAGGGTGTGGACGACATCGCAGTTGGAGGTGGATCACAAGAACCTCCTGCTGGTGCTGGATGACGCGCGCACTGCGGCACCGGGCCGGATAGACAACCAGCTTTCGCTTGCCTTTGACATTTTTTACACTCGGGTCGAGATCTTGTATGCTGTTCTGGACCGTGGCGATCTGCCGCCGTCGCTGCAGAGCTCTCTGCAGAAGGCGAAAAGCAGCCGTGACGCGCTTGCCCAACAGTTCGACCGACTTGATTTGACGAACCCGACAGAATTGGCCGAGTTCACTGCGACCACACAGGCCCTATCGCCCTTGTTCCGGCAGATCACGCTGGAATCGCTGGATTATTTTGTAGATAGCGCTAGGAACACCCACTTGCGCGATATCATGTCGTGGCAGAGATTCTTGGCGACTTCGCTGTTTCTGATCGGTCTGATGGCAACGGTGATGTGCATTGCTTTGCTGCTGCGTCGCCAGATGGCCGAGCAGGCCAAGCTGGTCCAATCGGCGTCAAGCAATATCCGGATGGTTTATGAAGCCTCGATGCGGGCCGTTGTGGTGACGGATCTTGATGGCAAGGTTGTTCTGTTCAACCGTGCGGCTGAACGACTCTTTGGCTACAGCGCGGCAGAAATGCTGGGGCGGAACGTCGCCGAGACAATGATTCCGCCGAGCCATATGGCCAGACACATCCGCGCGATGAAACGGTTGAGGGAAGTCGGCGCGGATGCCTTGCATGACGTGAGGCCAAGATTGGCCACTTCGCTTGATGTCAAGCGGCGCGAGTTTCCGATCGAACTGACGATCCATGCCAATCGCGACGCAAACGCCGACACACTGCTGATCGCCTTCATCCGCGATGTGTCTGAACAGGCCGCATATGAAAACAACCTGCGCGTGGCGCGCGACGAAGCCCGACGCCACGCCGCAAGTCGCACCTTGTTTTTGGCCACCATGAGCCATGAAATGCGCACGCCGCTGCACGGACTGCTGGCTTCTTTGGAACTGATCGACGACGCTGGCCAAAGCCCGGAAACACGCAGGCTTCTTGCAACCGCGCGCAACTGTGCGCTGCGCAGCGTGTCGCAGATCAACGATGTGCTTGACCTCATTCAAATCGACGAGTCGCAGGAACCCATGACAGCCTTTGCCCCGGTCAAGGTTGTCACCGATATCATCGCAGAGTTGGCGCCGTTGGCGCAGGAACGCAACAATACCGCCCAGATACGGGTGAAGGGTGAAGCCAAGGGTCAGCAGTGGAGCGGTGCCGCAAAGACTTTCGCGCGGGTTATGTACAATCTGATCGGCAATGCGTTGAAGTTTTCGGAAGACGGCACTGTCTGGGTTGACCTGACTTTTCAGCACGATGCAATCAACGGCCATCGCCTCTCGGTGGCGGTCGAGGACAGCGGTATCGGCATCGCAGCTGAGGAGCAGGAGCATATTTTTGAGTTGTTCTTTTCCTTGCCCGCAACAGGCACCCTTCGGCGTCAGGGCGGCACCGGACTTGGCCTGCCCATCGCGCGCAAAGCTGTCGAAAAGATGGGGGGGCAGCTTGGTCTGGAAAGCACTTTTGGCAAGGGAAGCCGGTTCTATTTCGAAATCCCGCTTGTCGCCGCGGCCACTTTGGCGGTGGCACAAGACGCCTTGCCGCTTCCTGCCCGGCCGCAGCATTTCGATCTGACCTGCATGGTTGTTGACGACAATATCGTCAATCTGGAGCTGACCGCCCAGATGCTGCGCCAATTGGGCTGTAAGGTGCTGGCGCTTGACAACGGGGCGGCCGCCGCTTCGGCGACGTTGCAGAAGCATTACGACGTCATCTTCATGGACCTGAACATGCCCGGCGGCATGTCGGGCGGCGAGGCTGCCCGGCATATCCGCAATCTGGAAAAGATCGACCCAAGTCGCCGTGCATCAAGCTGCATCGTCGCCCTGACCGCCGACACAACCTTTGGCAGCCCCTCAGGCCTGGCTGAACAAAGCATGGATCGCGTGTTGCACAAACCAGTCCGCACACCGGATCTGGTGCAGTTGCTTGTCAGTTTGGAGAACCGTTTGAAGCAGCCCGCAGCCCCAGATCAGGCGACGCAGACCGTGGCGGACTTTGCTGAAATGAACGTTCTGATCGGGCCGATCGCTACGAAACGATTGCTGGCTGGGGTGGTCAGCGATCTCAGATCGCTACAAGATGTGCTGGCAAACGAGGCCGATCCGCAATTGCAGGATGTCTTGCATCGCGCCATCGGGTCCACAGGCATGGTGGGCCAAGCCGGTCTCTGCCTGATCCTGTCCGATGCGATGCGAACATTGCGCAAACAAGGCAATTTGAATGCAGAGTTCTCGACACTGTTCAGCGCCTGCGACCTTGCTATAGAGACGATTCAGATGGCCACAGACAGATCTGCCTGATGTCGCTGCCGTGCTATCAGGTGCTGCTGGAACGACTGAGGCTGGCCGCTGAACCTTGCCAGCCACTTCACGGCCGGCCCTGCATCAGGGTCGTTTCGCCGGTTCTGATCGCAAGCAAACCGTTCTTGTCGGTCGGCAGCTTTCCGGTGCGGTCAACCTGCACAACGGTCGGACCCTGCGCATAGATCGTTCCAGCAATATGCACGGTCACGATCGGGTAACCCTCGGTCTGTGCGCCGTTCGGGCTCTGACGAAGCAGTTTGGAACCGGCGGTCACGATCTGCGTGCCACAACATCGCGGCTCATCGCGGTGTTGTTCTCGAAGGCAGCCGTTATGCCGCGTTGCAGCCGGCCAAGCGTTACCGGGGCACGCAAGGTCGCGTCACAGATCAACCGACGCTCGGAACCAAGATCGTCCATGGCGACGGCAGAGGACACCAGAACAACCACGACATCACCGCGAAGCTGCCGGAACTCCAGCAGCGTGGTGACCGCAGCGTCACAGTCCTCGAAAGCGTCAATGTTCACCACCAGATAGCGGAACCCATTGTCAAGCAGGGCAATATCCAGCAATTGGTCGACCGGCACACAGGAAGCGCAAGGTCCAAGCCCGACCTGACGCAGCAGGTCGCGCATCAACACTGTATCGTTCTCGGCAAAGCCGATCACGCAGGCCGCGCCTTTTTGGAACGCCCCGCTTTGAGACATTTGATCGTGCCGGGCCCACAGCCGCTCTATCGCAGGACCAAACTGACCCGGCACCTTCCTTTCCAAGGTGCTGCCGCCTGTGACAAGCCGCAGATGTCTGGCGTCCTTGCGCATGGACCTTTGCAGCATCAGGTCAGATATCACCGACATGTTCCGGCTCCTCCAAGGTGAAAAAGTTGATGCCCGCAACAAGAAGCATCATGCGCGCGTCATCCCAGTCTCCGGCCCGCACCGCCGAGTTACGCCCGGCGCGATGCATTGAATCGCTGAGAACACAGAGGACAAAGCCGGGAAATTGCCGCCGAATCGAGCGGGCCTGACGTGGCCAATCAGATTTCCGCAAAAGCGAATCAGATATCAGGATGACCGGATGATCCCCCATTCCCTCATGGTGAAACCCGTTCAAAACGGTCAGCCCCATGCCCTGAAGAAGAGGCCGCCAAGCAAGAACTTCGGGATCAATCGCCGCCATCAAAATCACGGTACGGTTTTCGATCAACGCAGTCGATTGCGCGGCTTCATTGCAGCTTTGTACAAGCCCGCTTCGCTGGTTTGACGATTCCAGGCCACGACGGATTTCTGCTAAATAAACCATGCAAACACCAGCATCCAGATCGCTGCGCCGGCCGGTATTGACAGCAAGGTGAAGAAAACGACCGAAGCACCTGGCCGGCGGTGATCTTCGCAATCCTCGTCGTTGGCGGCAAACCGATCCGGTTTGGAGGGCCGCGTTGATAAGATCAGTTGAGCTGAGGGGTTTGTCATGCTTAATCCGCCAGTGAACTTTCCTGATTATACGACAGCCCGCGATTCAACAGAAACGTGCATCTGCGTTCAGGCGCTCACAATAGATATTTCAACCTCAGGTGAGGAGACAAAGTATCAAAAGATAGTTCCATGGCAGTCCTGAAATCAGGCTTGTTGACGCACGCAAATGAATTTCAAAAAAGCACTTGTGCTCCAAGCTGATGGCAGCGCGGCGCCCCAAATTACCGACTATACTCTGCAGCCGCGAGTAGGCTGTTTGTTGCCGGGATAACCTGCCAAGCGAGCCAACATCGGAAATGCCCGCGCCCGGCGGTCGAGCCACCCTCGGCCCCTGGAAGAAAGGGGC
>JBIHZO010000023.1:0-16270 GCA_044231405.1 Cypionkella sp.
TGCGTAAACCGCGGCGACGATTTGGGATCCTTCAGCAGTTGACCGGGCTTAAGCAATTCATATTGCGCGGCAAAGGAGATGACCTTATCGGACGAGGCGCGGCGCAAGAAGTGGTGGGGGCGCAGGGCCGCAGGATGCGCCAGCCCGGCAGCAGCCACCAGTTCCGTCAATGCATGCAAGGTGTTGCGGTGAAAGTTCGCCACCAGTTCGGCCTTGTCCGGCACCACGATGGCGCGCTGCCGCAGCGGGTCTTGCGAGGCGACGCCGGTCGGGCAATGCCCTGTGTGGCAGGCCTGTGCCTGAATGCAGCCGACTGCAAACATGAATCCGCGCGCGGCGTTGCACCAATCAGCCCCAAGCGCCATCACCTTTGCCATATCGAAGGCCGAAGTGATTTTCCCCGATGCCCCGATCTTGATCCGATCGCGCAGGCCAACGCCGACCAAAGCGTTGTGAACAAAGCTTAATCCGTCACGCAGCGGCATGCCGACATGGTCCATGAATTCCAGCGGGGCGGCGCCGGTGCCCCTTCCTTGCCGTCCACAACAATGAAGTCCGGGGTGATTCCGGTGTCCAGCATCGCCTTGCAAATCGCCATGAATTCCCACGGGTGGCCGATGCACAGCTTGAATCCGGCAGGTTTGCCGCCTGATAAATCGCGCATTTTTGCGACAAACTCCAACAGGCCAACAGGTGTCGAAAAGGCGGAGTGGCTTGCGGGCGACACGCAGTCTTGCCCCATCGGCACGCCGCGAATCGCTGAGATTTCCGCCGTGACCTTGGCCGCAGGTAGAACGCCGCCATGGCCAGGCTTGGCCCCCTGCGACAGTTTCAACTCTACCATTTTGATCTGTGGATTGGCGGCCGTGTCGGCAAAGCGGGCGGGATCGAACCCACCGTCATCGGCGCGACAACCAAAATAGCCTGACCCAACCTCCCACACCAGATCGCCGCCGAATTCGCAGTGATAGGGCGAAACACCGCCCTCGCCGGTGTCGTGAAAGAAGCCACCCAAAAGTGCGCCCTTGTTGAGCGACCGCACGGCATTGGCCGACAAGGCCCCGTAACTCATGGCGGAAATGTTCAAAAGTGACGCCGAATAGGGGGCTTTTGCGCCAGCACCAACCATCGCTCGCATGTCTTGCAGAGCCACCAGAGGTTTGGGCGCAAGCGAATGGTGGAGCCATTCGTACTGCTCTTGATAGACGTCATACATCGTACCGAAGGGGCGCTTATCCAGCTCTTTCTTGGCGCGTTGATAGACAATCGCGCGCTTGTCCCGCGGGAAGGGCGCACCGTCCTTGTCACCTTCAAAGAAATACTGACGGATTTCGGGACGAAACCCTTCCAGCAATAACCGCAGATGAGCGGCGATCGGGTAGTTGCGCAAAATGGCACGGCGGGTCTGTGTCAGATCACGAATGCCAAGGCCGAACAGCGCCAGCATGGCTACCGCAAGAGCCCACATACCCCCTTGCCAGACGGGCCAGACCACGCCAATCGCGGCGAAAGCCGCAGCAAGTGCAAGCACAATGAACATCGGCGCAAAACGTACTTCGAGCAGATGACACAGGGGAAACATCGCGGTCCTTGGGCTGTGGCGGGGCTGACCTTAGCAAGCGTCGATAAGATTACAGCGAGGTTAACGCAGCCATGCCGCAAAGTCTTTTCTGTTCAGAATGGGCAAGAAGCGGTGAATGTCACCCACGCGCCGCTGCCTGGATGATGCAACGACAGCGTCTCGGCGTGCAGCATCAGCCGCGGAAAGTCGCGCGCCGCACCCGTGGCATAAATCGGGTCGCCCAAGATCGGGCAGCCCTGTGCCAGCATATGGACCCGTAACTGATGGCTGCGCCCGGTCAGGGGAAACAGCCGCACGCGTGTGGTGGCGGCGTCGCGCCCGATCACTTGCCAATCCGTTTGCGCCGCCCGCCCATTGATCAGGTCGACCATCTGGCGCGGGCGGTTCGGCCAATCGGCACAAAGCGGCAGGTCAATATGGCCTTGATCTGGAGCCAACTGACCCCAGACCCGTGCGACATAAGTCTTTTTCGCGCGCCGTTTTTCGAACTCTTGTCCCAGAAACCCCTGCGCCTGTTTGGTGCGCGCAAAGATCATCACACCCGAGGTGTCACAATCCAGCCGATGCACCAAAAGGGTGTCCCAATGCGCGGCCTGAAGGCGTGACACCAGGCAATCCTCGCGCCCGGCCAGCTTGCCCGGCACCGACAAAAGCCCGGCTGGTTTGTTGGCGACAATGATCTGGTCATCCTGAAACAGGATGTCCAGCGGCACGTCCGGCGGGCGATAATCGAAGTCAGGGATCATAGAATAGTGTGGCCCATGGCGCGCAAAGCGCCCGCCAGATGGCGGATGTGGGCGGGGCCAACCTCGCAACAGCCGCCGACGATTGTGGCCCCCATTGCAACCCATTGCATCGCAAAGGCCGTGTATTTTTCAGGCGTCAGATCATGGCGGTGGGTGTAGTCGGGGGCGGCCACGTCGTCGGGTAGGGGAAGGCCGGAAATCTCAGAAAATCCATTGGCATAGGCGCCGTAAGGCAGGCCCATCGCGGACAGTTCACCCAAGGCGGCCAGCATCGCCTCGGGCATTGAGCAGTTGGCCAGAACGGCAGCGGTGGGATGTTCGGCGATCAGGTCGCGCAGGCCCGAAATCGGCTCGCCAGAGCGCAGTTTGCTGCCGTCGCGGTCATCGACAGACACCGAAAGCCAGACCGGCAGACCCGCCACCTGAGCACCCTTCACGGCCCCCCGCGCCAAGCCCAGAGAGGACATGGTTTCCAGCAAGATCACATCGACATGCGGGGCCATGATCCGCGCCTTTTCCGCATAAAGCGGTGCAGAAACCGCGATATCGGGCGTGAGGTCCGGGCGGTAAGACTCGCCCAGCGGCCCCATGGACCCGGCAATTATCCCCCGACCCGCAGCGGCGCGCGCCTCATGCGCCTCGGTCAGCGCGCGCAGGTGCAGGGCGTGATAATAGGCGTCCAGCCCGACGCCGATCAGTCTGTCGTGCAGGATGTTATAGGTGTTGGTGGTGGCCACCGAGGCACCGGCAGCAAAGTAATCATCGTGGATCGCCCTGACCAAACCGGGGTGATCCATCATCACGCGTGTGGCCCATAGCGGCGTGGGCGTGTCACCCGACCTCGCTACCAACTCTTGCCCCATGCCGCCATCAAGTAGTGTTATCAATGCCATAGACTAGTCCACCCAAATCAGGCGGGTTGCCAGACCCGCAAATAAAACCGCCGCCACTTTGTTCACAACGCCCATGCGTGCGCCGATCACCTGCCCTGCATGGCCCGCCAGAAAGCCAAAACCCGCCGTAACGATCGTGCCGGTAAAGCCGAACACCAACCCCAGAAGCACGATCTGCATCCAGACCGGACCCAATGCGGGATCAACGAATTGCGGCAAAAAGGCAAGGATGAACAGCACCGGTTTGGGGTTCAGCACATTGGACAGAATGCCCCGGCGAAAGGCGCGGCCATAGGTTTGCACGCCGCGACCGGCCTGCATGCCGCCGGTGCTGTTCCACGATTTCCAAGCCAGATACAGCAGATAACCCGCGCCGATATAGGTGATCGCCTTTAACATTTCGGGATGCGCCGCAATCAGCGCAGACAGGCCAAGCGCCGCCAATGCGACATGCCACAGCACTCCCGCGCCGACACCAAGCCCTGCCACCACACCCACACGCGGTCCGCCTTGAATGCCGCAGGCTGTCGCAAAGAAAATATCCTGACCGGGCGTGAAATTCACCACCAACCCCCCGGCAACGAAGGCCAGAAACTGCTCAATCGGGTAGTTGAAGATGATTTGCCACATAGCCGCAGAGTGCTTGCGCGCCTTCCCAAGTTCAAGCCGCGTTCAACGCGCGTCGTGAAAGACCTCGGCCAAAAGGGGCACCAGCCAATCCTCATCGGCTTGGGTGAAGGCGGCGGGGGTGTTGCTGTCAATGTCCAACACGCCCAGCAGGGTGCCCTCACCGTTCCGGACTGGCAACACCAGTTCAGACCGGGTGCTGGACGCACAAGCGATGTGGTCGGGAAAAGCATCGACGTCCGGCACGTTCTGCACCTGACCCGTGCGCGCACAAGCCCCGCAAACGCCCCGCGAAAACGGGATCACCAAACAGCCGTGGCCACCTTGATAGGGACCTATTTTCAAGAAGTTGGGAGCGGTCACGCGGTAAAATCCGGTCCAGTCCGCAAAAGGATGTGCATGATGGATTTCGCAGGCAACCGTGGCCATCAGGGCCACTGTGTCTGTCTCGCCATGGGTCAGGGCGCGGATGGCGTTCGTGATGTCTTGCATGTCAGTACCCCAATGCGCAGCCGTCTTTGCGCGGATCTGATGCGCCGATCAGGATACCGCTGCCCTCGATGGAAATCGACTGTGCGCCACCAATCGGGTCGGGCGATACTTTCACCTGATGCCCCATGGCGACCAGTTCTGCGCGCATTTGGGGCGCATAGCCAGTTTCCATCATCATGCCATCAACCCCGGAAAAACAGCGCGGCGCGTCGATCGCAGTCTGCGCGTCCATGCCGAAATCGACCATGTTGGTGACAAAGCGCGCGTGACCGCAGGGCTGATATGCCCCACCCATCACACCGAATGGCATGATAACCTTACCATTTTTCGCCAGCATCCCCGGAATGATCGTGTGCATCGGTCGCTTGCCGCCGGCCGCCTCATTCGGGTGGCCGGGTTGCAGGCTGAACCCCGCGCCGCGGTTCTGGAACAGGATACCGAACTTGTCAGAGGCCAGGCCAGTGCCGAACCCCCAGAAGACCGAGTAAATCAGCGAGACCGCCATGCGGTCGCGATCCACCACGGTGATATAAACCGTGTCCTTGTGCGCAGCCTCTGTCAGCGCTGCAGCGGCGGCCATCGCGCGCTTGGGGTCGATCAGCGCGGCCAGTTTTGCCGCAGTCTCAGGCGAAAGCATATGGTCCAGGCGGGGCGCGGTTTGCGCAATGAAGCGGTTGCGGGCGTCATAGGCCAGCTTTGATGCCTCGGCCTCGATATGCGCGCGCTGGGTGCCGAAAGGGTCCATCGCCGCCAGATCGAAATGCGACAGGATGTTCAGCAGCAAGATGGCCGTCGCGCCCTGACCATTCGGCGGATGTTCAATCAGCTCGATCCCGTGATAAGGGCCGGAAACAGGTGTGGTGTAATCACTTGAAACTGCTTCAAAATCTTTCAATGTATGGGTGCCGCCATGCGCGTTCAGTGATGCCACCAGGTCTTCGGCAACCTCACCGCTGTAATACCCTGACCGGCCATCGCGTGCGATACGGCGCAGCACTTCGGCCTGACCGGGCGCGCGGAAAACCTGCCCGGTTTTCGGGAGTTCATCGTTGAAAAGGTAGTGCCGGCGCGCCTCCCCCGTCAGACAAAAGGCATCTTCGGCCCAATCCCGGGAGACCCGTGGGGCGACAGGAATGCCTTCATCGGCGTAGCGGATCGCAGGAGCAAGACAACGATCCAGTCCCAGTTTTCCCCAGTCATTGGACAATCTGCAAAACGCATCCACGGCACCCGGAAGCGTGACCGCCTCTATCCCGCGCAGGGGCACTGTGGACAGGCCTTTGGCCCGCAGCAGGTCAGCGGACAGACCAGCAGGTGCGCGACCCGAACCGTTCAGTGCCAGCACCCGGTCTTCGCCAGCGGGCTTGATCAGCACAAAGCAATCACCGCCGAGCCCGGTCATTTGCGGCTCACACAGGCCCAGCAGGACGGCCCCGGCAATGGCAGCATCCACCGCGTTGCCGCCCGCCTCCAGCGTTTCGATCGCTACTTTCGCGGCAAGCGGATGCGACGTGGCGCAAATGCCATTGCTGGCGTAAACAGCTGATCGACCTGGCTTTTGGAAATCGCGCATTCTGGTCCCCTTTGGTTCATCCTAGGGGAGCTGCGCGGGATTTCCAAGCGCAGGAGGTGCCTCGGCGCCACAGACTGGGTGGGGGCTGGTATCCGCAGCGCCGAGGGAAGCTTTATGCAGCTACAGCCCATATCTTGGGTTTCGCGGCGGGCGGTTTCAGGGGGAAATTCAGGCCTTTTGGTGTCAGTTCCCCAAAACGTGCAATAATCGGCGATCAATGCGATGATTGACCCGTTTCCAGACGAAAGCTGAGCAGGTTTCGCCCCCCTTCGCGCCGATAGTGCAAATCCTGCGAGAGCGACCGAATCAAGAACCAGCCAAACCCGCCTTCCGGCAATTCACCATCCGGGGTGAACCCGGCCAGTTTGCCTTCGGGCAACTGATCATCCGGCATCGGCTGGCCGGTGTCGGTGATCCTGCAAATCAGCTCATTCGGGCGCAGATGGAGCGAGATTTCGATGTCGCCGGCATGGTGGGCGTAGGCGTGTTCGACGATGTTGTTCAACGCCTCTGCCAAGACGATTTCGGCAGTGCCCCGGCCATCTTCGGGCAAGTTGCGCAGAACAACGGTCTCAAACAGCGCTTTCAACCCCTCACGCACTGCCAAAGGGTCCCCGGGAATGGTGACTTGGGTGCTGACAACGGGATCAGACAGGCCTGTCATGATTGCGCTATCCCGCATGGCGCAGCCCGTCGGGCACCTGATCATGAATGGTGAACACGCTGTCCATCCGGGTCAGGCGGAACACCTTTTGCACCGTGGCTGAGAGCCCCGACAATTCCAGCTTGCGGTCCGGCCCCAGCGCCTTGAGCACCGCGACAACGGCCCCCAAACCACTGCTGTCCAGAAATGCGACGCGCGACATGTCCAGCACCACGCGCGGCGCTGGGCTTTGTGTCAATTCGCGCATCTTGTCCTTGAACTGAATGGCCCCGGCGGCGTCGATGCGGTCTTGCATGGCGCGGACCACCAGAATCTCGCCGCGCTGTTCGGCCAAAAGTTCCATCCGCCAATCCTCCTGTGTGTCTCGTTCAGGTCAGGCTAGGGCCAAGGTGTTACTGATTGGTAAGCGCTGCGGGAGTATCTGCCTAGTTCATCTGAAATTGCAGCGGATAGCGCCCGTCTTCAAAGTCGCCGAACAGGTCGGGCAGGTCGGGATGGCTGACCGGTTCGCCGGTTTCATCGGGCACCAGATTTTGCTCAGAAACATAAGCCACGTAATGACTTTGGTCATTTTCGGCCAGCAAATGATAGAAGGGCTGGTTGCGCGACGGGCGGCTGTCTTCGGGGATGGCATGATACCATTCCTCGGTGTTGGCAAACATCGCGTCGACGTCGAAGACAACGCCACGAAACGGGTGCTTTCGATGGCGCAGTACCTGCCCGATGTGATATTTGGCTGCGGTTTTCAACATCAGGCAATTCCCCCTATCATGTTATTAATCCGTTGCGTCGATGCTGTCCATTCCACAGGCGAGTCGCGGGGGAAACAGTCTGTGGCGCCGATTCGCATAGTGCGGCGTGTGAAATTGGGCGACCTCGCGGAATTCTGATGGGGATTTCGTGGCATGGCCATTCCCCTTGGGGGCATTTTCCCCTATCGTCATTACAAAATAAAAGCGCGAGGGGCAAATGAGCAGACTTCTCCGTGCGTCGATATTGCTGTTGGCCCTTGCGTCTTGCGGGGGGGGCAATTTTTCGGCGCCACGTCAACTGGACGATGCCTGTGCCATTCTGGCGCAGCGGCCAGCTTACTGGAAGGCGATGCGGACCACGGAGCGCAAATGGGGCATACCCGTTCACGTGCAAATGGCTGCGATCTATCAGGAGTCCAAGTTTATCGGCAATGCGCGCACCCCGCATCAATATGCGCTGGGGGTCATTCCGATGGGGCGGCAATCGTCGGCCTATGGCTACAGTCAGGCACTGGATGGCACTTGGGAAGAGTATCAAAAAGATCAGCGTCGCGGCGGTGCCAAGCGCGACCGCATTCAGGATGCGACCGATTTCATGGGCTGGTACATGAACCAAAGCACCGAAAAGCTTGGGATTTCTCGCGGTGATGCCGAGTCGCAGTACCTGGCCTACCACGAAGGGCGCACTGGCTTTGCCAACCAAAGCTATCTGGGCAAGCCTTGGCTGGTCGAAGTGGCGGCCGCGATCGGGGCGCGGTCAAATATGTACGCGGAGCAGTTGCAGCGTTGCCGCTGAGCAGGCTTACTTGCGCTTGTCGGTTTCGACGGAGATGTTGAAAAGTGAGGGCGGATAGCTGCCGCCCTTTTTCAATTCCCCGAGGATAACAGTGGTTTCCTGACCCAGATCGTCCGTGATCACCCATTGCCGCAGAGCGACCGGATCGGCGGTGAAGATCAGGTCAATCGCGCCGTATTCCGGGTTTTCCGGATCTTGGGCGCGCACGCGGGTGGTGTTTTTCTCTTCCTTGTGGGCCACGACCATCTTGGCGCGGCCAAGGTCGACATTCTCGGCCAGGATCAGGTTCAGGGGCGTGCGTTTCAGCGGGTATTGCTCGGGCGGCTGGTTGGATTTTGCATCAAAAATAGCAACTTGGCCGCCGGCGGCCAGCACCAGAGACTTGTCCGGCGGCGCATATTCGAACCGCACGCGGCCGGGGCGTTTGATGTACAACTTGCCCGTGGCAATGGAACCGTCGGCGTTCACCTGCGTGAAATCCGTCTCTGCCGTCGACAGGCTGTTGAGGTATTGCGACAGCTGTTTCAACGGGATCTTGTCGGCCATCGCGGGCATGGCGAAGGCGATCAGGGCGAGCGGGGCGAGCAGGGTGCGAAGCGGTTTCATACAGTCAATATAGGGGATCAAAACACGCGCTGCATCCCCCAAGGCGTTCACTTGGCGGAGAGGTGCCGAGAGGGAAATGTGAGGGAAATCAAGCGTCCCGCAGCCGGGATACGCCCGTCCCGCCCCCGTCCTTTTTGCGTCCCTACGCGGCGCGCGGCGCATTTCAGCGCCGTTAACACCCATCAGGCAGATTGGCGCAAAGGAGATGCCATGAAACGCCTGACCTCGCCCGCCTTGCGCCCTGCTCCCAGTCGTCTGGAATTGATGCGCAGCCACTACAATCATCTGGCGGTCGAGTTGCGCGGGCTGGAGGTGGACCTGCGCTGGGGGCTGGACGGCAGCGACCGCATTCCCAAGGCCTGGTCTGACATCGCCTTTGAACCGTTTTGCCCGACCAAACAAAAGCTGTCGATGCGGGTGGATGAAGACGTGTTGCGGTTCTTTCGCGCCACTGGGCAGGGCTATCTGACGCGGATGAACAAGGTGTTGCGCACCTATATGCTGGCGCGGTTGGCGGGTGTGGTGCAGGGGGCCGAACGCGCAAAGCCCGCGCCGTTGTTGGGCGAGGAATATCTGGCGGAAACGGCGGTCTACATGGAGTTGAACGCGCGCCGCAAAGCGCGGGCAGCGGCGGGGCAGAACGTGGTTGATATGGATGTGGAACTGGCCCGGATGGAGCCGCGCTTGCGCTGGATGGAGCGCGAATTGACCGAGGCGTTGGAGCGGCTGGGGGAGGGGAGTGAGGCGGGGTGAACCCCGCCCTACCGTTCTTCGATCAGGATTTCGCGCTTGCCGACATGGTTTGCGGGGCTGACGACGGAATGCTCCTCCATCTGCTCCACCAGTTTCGCGGCTTTGTTGTAGCCGATGCCAAGTTTGCGCTGGATGTAGGACGTCGAGCATTTGCGGTCTTTGGCGACAATCGCCACGGCCTGATCATACAGACTGTCGTCCAGACCGTCGGAACCAAGGCCCAGCAGGCTGTCGATGTCATCCGCGCGGTCGTCTTCGGGGCCTTCCACAACGCCGGACATGTACTGCGGCGGGCCGAAGGATTTCAGGTGGTTGACGACTTCCTCCACCTCTTCATCCGACACGAAGGGCCCGTGAATACGGCTGACTCTGCCGCCACCCGCCATATAAAGCATGTCGCCCATGCCCAGCAGTTGCTCGGCACCCTGTTCGCCCAGAATGGTGCGGCTGTCGATTTTCGACGTCACCTGAAACGAGATCCGGGTCGGGAAGTTGGCCTTGATGGTGCCGGTGATCACATCCACCGAAGGGCGCTGGGTGGCCATGATCAGATGGATGCCCGATGCGCGGGCCATTTGGGCAAGGCGTTGAATGCAGGCTTCGATTTCCTTGCCAGCGACCATCATCAGATCGGCCATCTCGTCCACCACCACCACGATATAGGGCAGGGTGACGGGTTGGAATTCGTCGGTTTCAAACACGGGTTCGCCGGTGTCATCGTCAAACCCGGTCTGGATGGTGCGTTTGAACATCTCACCCTTGGCCAAAGATTCGCGCACGCGGCCATTGTAGCCGTCGATGTTGCGGACGTTCAGCTTGGACATTTTCTTGTAGCGTTCCTCCATCTCGCCCACGACCCATTTCAGGGCGACGACCGCCTTTTTCGGGTCGGTCACGACGGGAGACAAAAGGTGCGGGATGCCGTCATAGACGGACAGTTCCAGCATCTTGGGGTCGATCATGATCAGGCGGCATTCCTCTGGCGTCAACTTGTAAAGCAGCGACAGGATCATGGTGTTGATGGCAACGGACTTGCCCGAACCGGTGGTGCCGGCGATCAGAAGATGGGGCATTTTTGCCAGGTTGGCGATGATCGGGTCGCCGCCGATGTCTTTGCCCAAGGCCAGAGGCAGGCGCAGGTTGCTGTCGCCAAAGTCGCGGGCGGAGAGGATTTCGCGCAGCACCACCTTTTCGCGGGTGGCGTTTGGCAGTTCGATGCCGATGACGGTGCGGCCCGGAACGGTGGACACGCGGGCGGACAGGGCGGACATCGAACGTGCAATATCGTCGGCCAAGCCAATGACGCGGCTGGCTTTCAGGCCCGGCGCGGGTTCCAGTTCGTACATCGTGACCACGGGACCGGGGCGGACAGAGACGATCTCACCCTTGACGCCGTAATCGTCCAGAACGGATTCCAGCATGCGGGCGTTTTCTTCCAGCGATTCCACCGAAAGCTGATGGCGTTGCACGGTGGAGGGCGAGGTCAGCAGGCCCAGGGGCGGCAGTTCATAGGCGGGCGCCGGATCGTCAAAGCGCAGTCGCGGTTGCGATTCCTTGACGGCCTGACGCGAGGGGGCGGCGGGTTTCTTGACGGTCTGTTGCACCACGGGGCGACGGTCTGCCATGAGGACCACGCGCGGGGTGACCGGGGTGGGGTCGTAGTCTGGCTCGTAGCTGTCGTCGGGGTCAAAGCCCTCGTCGATGTGGTCGCTGGGCCAGTCGTTACCGTCATCCTGCATCTCGACAAAGGCATTCGGGGCCTTTGGCGTGTAGGGAAGGGTTTTGGGCATCTCGGGCGAAACCGGAGCGAAGGTTTGGGGGGCCACAAAGGCGTTGGCCACCAGAGGCGGTTCGGCGCGCAGGCCGGGGCGGGAGGTGTCGGCGATCAGCGGTTGCGGGCCGCGCGGGCGGGCCAAGGGCGGTTCACGCCGCTGGATGGCCGCCGCGAGGGGGGACAGTTGGTCGATAGGCGTGCGGGTGCGGGCGCGGATCACGTCGGAGATCCGGGCCTTGATGCGGTCATCGGTCGGCATATTGGCGTGATCGGCGGCGTCGGGCAACAAAGGTTCGATCAGTTCGGGTTCCGGTTCCATCACGCGGCGCATCAGCGCGGGCATGCGGGCCAGCAGGCCAACCTTTTCGCGGGGGGGGGCGTAATGCGGGGCCTCGGCCATCGGTTCGGGATAGCGGCTGTCGGCGCGCATTTTTGACGGACGACCCCAAGCGGTGGGCGCCGCTGGGGCTTCGGCCACCACGGGTGGTGTGGCGCGACGCACGATGCTGGCCTTCGGTTCTGGCTGTTGCCAATCCGCAGTGTGGTGATAGGCCTCGGGGTGTGCGCTGGCAGCGGCGGTGCGGCGGCGTTCTTGCAGGGCGGCGGCGGCGCGGACGGTGCCGAGCGCGCCTTTGCCAGCGGCTCCGATCAGGGTGTTGTAGGTGTGGATCAGGCTGGTGATCAGAAAGTGGGCGGAATGGCGGATCTCGGCCAGATCAAACCCGGTGACAAACAGCATCATCACGATCAAGGCGGCCCCTGCGGCCAGCGACACCAGTTTCAACCCGAAGGCCGCATCGCCGGGGATCAGACCCATCAACGCGCCCGCTACGGTGTCGCCGAACAACCCGCCCAAGCCAAAGCTGTGGGTCCATTCGGCGGCGGGGGCGAGGGTGGAGGCGTAGACAGAGGCCAGAGCCACGGCGATGACGGCGAAGACCATGCGGCCCAGGGCGCGTTCGGCCCCACGATGCGCCACAAAGCGCGCGCCCCAAGCCATCAGCACCAGCGGAATGCCCCAGACGCCTTTGCCGCCGATGATGATCAGGGTGGACGCCAGCGCCGCACCAAAGCTGCCCAAGGCATTGGCAATGGGTTTGTCGGTTGCCACCATCCAGCCGGGGTCTTCGGGGGAATAGGTCCAGAGCATGGCGACAAAGGCCAGCCCCAGAACGATCAGCGCGATGCCAAGCAACTCGCGTCCGCGCTTTTCCAACATCGCTTGCGTGTTCTGATCCAGAAGCGGATCGCGTTGCCGTGCCTGATACGATGCCATTTACCCTGTCCTCAACCGTAGAGGCAGTCACGCAGCTGTACCAGCCCGTGCTGCATTTCTTGCATTGGGGCCACAAGTGCGACCCTGATATAGGCTTTGCCGGGATTGCCCCCGGCGGTGTCCCGCGAAAGGTAGGCCCCAGGCAGCACCCGCACCCCGGTTTCGCGCCACAATTTCAGTGCGGCGGTTTCGCCGTCGTCGACCGGGAGCCACAGGAAGAAACCACCTTCCGGAACGGTAAACCCCTGAAGTCCTGCGAAAATTTTATCGGCCGCGTGGAATTTATCCTGATATTGGGCGCGGCTGGCGTCCACATGCGCCTCGTCAGCCCAAGCACGTTCGGAAACGCGCTGAATCGGCAGGGGCAGGGGGGCACCCGCGAAAGAGCGCAATTTGCGCATCTGAGCGATGCCCTGACGACCGCCCGCCACAAAGCCAGAGCGCAGGCCGGGCAGGTTGGAGCGTTTGGACAGCGAGTGAAAGGCGAAGACGCGTTCGGGGTTTGCGCCGGTTTGGGCGGCCACATCAAGGATGCCCACCGGCGGCGTCGTGCGCCAGATCTCGGAATAACACTCATCGGCGAAGATGGTGAAATCGTGCTTTTCGGCCAGCGCCAGCAGGGCGGTCCAATAAGCGCGGCTGGCCACGGCCCCTTGGGGATTGGCGGGCGAGCAGATGTAGGCGATGGTCACGCGGTCCAGAACGTCCATCGGCAGGGCGGCGTAATCGGGCAGAAAGCCGGTGGCTGCCGTCGCAGGCACATAGACCGGTTCCGCGCCCACGGTCAGCGCGGCCACGGCGTAGACTTGGTAGAAGGGGTTCGGCATCAGAACCACGGGGGTTTGGCCGTTTTTCTGTTCCGGACACAGCGCGATGCAGGCGTTGTAAAGCCCTTCGCGGGTGCCGTTCAGGACCATGATCTGGTCCTCGGTCAGGGTCGGGCCAAAACGGCGCGCGATCCAGCCGGTGATCGCAGTCAACAGTTCGGGGGTGCCGTCATTCGGGGGATAGATCGCGAAGCCGTCCAGATTTGCGGTCAAGGTCGGGCCGACGAAATCGGGCATGGCATGGCGTGGCTCGCCTATGGTCATGGCCATGGGGTCGCCGCCGGGGGCGTGACTGTCCAGAAGCGTCCGCAAACGTGGGAACGCATACTCCGGCAGGTTCGAAAACCGCTTGGGAAACGCCATTGCTGCCTCATCTCGGGATCATTGCGCCCCGTTCATGGCAACGTTAGCCACATCCTGCGGTGGCGTCCAGAAAAACCCATACGGGCGTTGGGCTTGGGCCGCGCAGTTGTGGCTTTTTGGCCCGCCTCAGGCCAGCGCGCGCGCAGCCGCCATGCCCAGGCGCAGCAGGCGGTCCTCTTGTCCGGGCCCGGCCATGAAGGATACCCCGCAGGATGGCTGCGAGGTGGGCAGCGTCAGCACACATTGATCCATCAGGTTGCCGATGCGGGTGTTGCGCAGGGCCAGCAGGTTTTCGGTGACATAGTAGTCATGGTCCACCATCAGCCGGTTGGCATCCGGTGGCAGAATGGGCGAGGTGGGGACAAGAACGGCATCATAACCGGCGGTCTTTTCTGCCCAGATTTGCCGCAGGGTGTTCAACCGACGCCACCCGGCCACATAGTCAGCCGCCTTGATCGTGGCTCCGGCGCGAAAGCGCTCCAGAATGCGTGGGAACATCTTTTCGGGCGCGACTTCAATGGTTTGGGCCCAGATGCCATAGGCCTCGGCGGTGAAAAGCACGCCTGCCAGCAGCATCGCCTCGGTCACTTCGGGGATTTTCACATGCGACAAGGTGGCACCTGCGCGGGTCAGGCGGGTCAGCGCGTCTTCGAACCCCAAGGCGGGGCGGGTGCGCAGATCGTCCAGCGCGAGGGTGTCCAGGATCAACAGGCGCGCGCCGTGCAGGGAGGTTCCGTCAAGATCGGCCGGAGTGCGGCCCTCCATCGCGGCCAGAAGCAGGGCGCAATCCTCGACCGAATGGGCGATGGGGCCGACGGTGTCGAACTTCTCGCACAGCGGCACGATGCCCGTCAGGGGCAGGCGGCCCGAAGTGGTTTTGAGGCCGACCAGATCGTTCCACGCCGCCGGGATGCGCACCGAGCCGCCGGTGTCCGAGCCAATTGCCGCGGGCGCAAGTCCGTAGGCCACCGAGGTTGCGGCACCCGAGGAGGAGCCCCCTGCAACAGCGGATTCGTTGTTGATGCAGGGTGAGGTGGCGGTGACGGGGTTCAGGCCCAACCCCGAAAAGGCCAGTTCCGACATATGGGTTTTGCCAAGGCAAACAAGGCCTTCGCGAGTGGCAGTTTGCAGGACGGCGGCGTCTTGGGTGGGGGTGCGGCCTTTGAGCAACGCAGACCCGGCTTCGGTCGGCGTGCCCGCGGTGTCGAACAGATCCTTCCAGCTGATCGGCACGCCGTCGAGCAGACCCCGGCGCAGGCCGGATTTGGCACGGGCGGCTGACCCCATCGCCTCTCCCCTTGCGCGGGTGGGGGTGGCGCGGGCGTAGATGCGGTCTGACAGGGGATGGATGGCGATTTTCTCAAGAAAAAACTCGGTCAGTTCCACCGGGTTGATTGCGCCTTTGCCGATGGCGCGGCCAAGGTCTGCGGCGGTCATGTTGGACCAGGTTTTGCTCATGTCGGCCTCCGTTTTCGGCAGCCTAAGGCGGTTCGGGGTCAGAAGGAATCGAAAACCGCTGTTTTCCGCCGCGCTCTGACGCGTTTTTCGATGCCCCATTTTCGCGGCACCTGAACCGCTCCAGCGGCACTGCGGCGCATGGACAATCCCGACGTCTGGGCCATAGTTGGCTGCATGGAAAAAGATGCTGACATTGTGATCGTGGGCGGTGGGCTGAATGGTCCGGCCCTGGCTTTGGCACTGGCGCAGGGGGGGCTGCGGGTGGTCGTCGTTGACGCCCGAGCAGCGGCTGCACGGGCGGAAGTGGGGTTTGACGGGCGGGCCTATGCTTTGGCAATTGCGTCGAAACGGCTGTTGTCGGTGATCGGGGTTTGGCCCGCGTTGGCCGACAAGGTGCAGCCGATCCTGAAGATCAAGGCCAGTGACGGGGTGGTGGGCCGGGGGCCCGCGCCGTTTTTCCTGACCTTTGATGCGGCGGAACTGGAAGAGGGGCCGATGGGCTTCATGGCCGAGGACCGGCATTTGTATGCGGCGTTTCTGGGCGCGATGCAGGCGGCGGGTGTGACGCTGATTTCCGGGGAAACTGTTGTCGCGCAAGAGGTTGGCGCGCAGGGTGTCGCTGTGACGCTGGCCTCGGGGCGGCGGATTTCGGCGCGGGTTCTGGTGGGGTGCGATGGGCGCACGTCGGGTGTGGCCGCGCGTGCCGGGATCGGGCGGACCGGTTGGGGCTATGGGCAAACCGCGCTGGTGACGGCGATTGCGCATGAGTTTGACCATCAAGGTGTGGCGCAGCAGTACTTCATGCCGTCGGGGCCGCTGGCGATTTTGCCGCTGCCGGGGGGACATCGCAGTTCGATTGTGTGGAGCGAAACGGACGCGCAGGCGGCGGCCATTCAGGGCCTGTCGGATGCCGACTATCTGGAGGCGTTGCGGCCCCGGTTTGGCGCGTTCCTGGGGGAGATTTCACTGGCAGGGGAGCGGTTTACCTATCCGCTGTCCCTGACTTTGGCCAACAGTTTCGTGGCCCCGCGTGTGGTTTTGGTGGGCGATGCGGCGCATGGTGTGCATCCGATTGCGGGGCAGGGATT
>JBIHZO010000273.1:0-5267 GCA_044231405.1 Cypionkella sp.
GCCACCGAAGCCGCAATCGCCGCGGGCAAAGACGTTGTTACCGCCAACAAGGCCCTGCTGGCCCATCACGGTCAGGCCTTGGCGCTGGCCGCCGAGGCCGCTGGCCGCGTGATCCGGTTCGAGGCCGCCGTCGCAGGGGGTATCCCGGTGATCAAGGCGCTGACCGAAGGCTTGGCAGGCAACCAGATCAAGCGCGTGATGGGGGTGATGAATGGATCGTGCAACTACATCCTGACCCGGATGCAGAACGAAGGCCTGTCCTACGCCGCCGTGTTCGACGCCGCCCAACAACTGGGCTATCTGGAGGCTGACCCGAACCTCGATGTCGGCGGCATCGACGCAGGGCACAAACTGTCGCTGTTGGCCGCCATCGCCTTTGGCACCAAGGTCAGCTTTGACGCGGTCGAACTGGAAGGCATCGGTGCGATTTCCATCGACGACATCAATCTTGCCGCCGACATGGGCTATCGCATCAAACTGCTGGGCGTGGCGCAAATGACCGGCCGGGGCCTTGAACAACGGATGACCCCCTGCCTTGTCCCCGCCGACAGTCCCTTGGGCCAGTTGCAGGGCGGCACCAATATGGTGGTACTGGAGGGCGACTCCGTGGGCCAGATCGTGCTGCGCGGCCCCGGTGCCGGCATGGGCCCAACCGCCAGTGCGGTGATGGCCGATGTGGCCGACATTGCGCGTGGGCTGCGCCTGCCGACCTTCGGCCAGCCCGCCAGCACTCTGACCACCCCCATCGCCGCGATCTCGTCGACCCCGGCCAGCTATTACCTGCGTATGACCCTGCTGGACAAACCCGGGGCGCTGGCGAAAATCGCCACCTGTCTGGGCGATGCGGGCGTCTCCATCGACCAGATGCGCCAGTACGGGCATGAGGGCGACAATGCCACCGTGTTGATCGTGACCCACAAAGCCACCCGCGCCGATATTGATCACGCCACCAGCCGATTTGCCGCGACGGGCGTGATGGTCGGCAGTCCGGTGGCGCTGCGGATCGAAGAGGTCTGATATTGCGCGTGATTCGCGGCCAAGGTTAACGCCGCGCGCGTCCCTACGCTGTCCGGACGGATGCAACACGCCTACCCCACGCATAACCGACGCAAACCTGATCCGGGCCATGGCCGGTTTCGGAAAATTAACCCAGCGTCCTCATAGGCTTGGCCGTCGTTGCCGCGCTGCACAGCTTTCGCAATGCCGTTAGCGCCACCATCCTTGCCGCCATCGCCCGCTCTCGCTAAGGCAGAAGAAGCCCCTAGCACCAAGGACACCCCATGGCCGACGTCACTGAATTTCAAGACCGTCTTTTGTCCTTGGGCCTTGCCCGCGTCTCCGAGGCCGCTGCCTTGGCATCAGCAAAGCTGATCGGCCGCGGTGATGAAAAGGCCGCAGATCAGGCGGCCGTGAACGCGATGCGCGAACAGTTGAACCTGCTCGACATTGCAGGCGTCGTGGTCATTGGCGAAGGCGAACGTGATGAAGCCCCGATGCTGTTCATTGGCGAAGAGGTCGGCACCGGGCACGGTCCGGCGGTGGATATCGCGCTCGATCCGCTGGAAGGCACCACGCTTTGCGCCAAGGATATGCCCAATGCGCTGACCGTGATCGCCATGGCCCCACGCGGCACTTTGCTGCATGCTCCTGATGTCTATATGGAAAAACTGGCCATCGGTCCCGGTTTTGCCCGTGACACCGTCACTCTGGACATGCCCCCCGCCGCCCGCGTGCGCGCGCTGGCCCGCGCCAAGGGCGTGGCCGCAGATGAGATTACCGTCTGCATTCTGGAACGCAGCCGGCACGAGAAACTGATCGCCGAGGTCCGCTCCACCGGCGCCGCCATCCGTCTGATCACCGATGGCGATGTGGCGGGCATCATCCATTGTGCCGAAAGTGACATCACAGGAATTGATATGTACATGGGTTCTGGCGGCGCGCCCGAAGGTGTTCTGGCCGCATCAGCGTTGAAATGCATGGGAGGCCAGATTTACGGCCAGCTGCTGTTTCGCAATGATGATGAAAAGCAGCGCGCCTACAAGGCCGGGATCACCGACCTGAACCGCATCTACACCCGCGATGAAATGGTCACCGCCGACGTGATTTTTGCCGCGACCGGCGTCACCCAAGGCTCGATCCTGCAAGGCATCAAGATCGAACCCGGCTGGATCACCACCGAGACGATCCTGATGCGATCCAAAACCGGTTCCGTGCGCCGGATGAGCTATAAAAGCCCAATGAGATAACGAGATACGGTTGTTCTGCACAAAATCCGGCTTGCCCAACAGGGCGTGTCGGTTCATTGCTTTGCCATGACCCAACGCGCTTTTCTCAACGTCGAAACCTCGCTGACCGGCCGTCGCTGGGTTGGCCCAAGCCTGACATCCGAACGTCTGGCCGAGGCGATGGCGCAGATCACCAAACTGCCGCTGGCCCTGTGTGCAACCTTGGTTGCGCGTGGGGTGACGCCACAGGACGCACCCGGATTTCTGGCCCCGCAACTGCGCGATCTGCTGCCCGATCCGTTGAAGATGAAAGATACCGGCAGGGCGGCCGCGCGGTTTCTGCACGCGCTGAAAACCAGCCAACGCATTGCAATATTTGCCGATTATGATGTGGATGGCGGATCATCCGCGGCCCTCTTGATTGTCTGGCTGCGGTCCATGGGCGCGCGGGCCACCCTTTATATTCCAGACCGCATTGATGAAGGCTACGGCCCCAACGTTCCCGCCATGGCCGAACTGGGGGCCCATCACGACCTGATCCTTTGCGTCGATTGCGGCACCCTGAGTCACGACCCAATTGCGGCGGCGAAATGCGATGTGGTGGTGTTGGATCACCATTTGGGCGGCGAAACCCTGCCCCCCGCCTATGCCGTCGTCAACCCGAACCGGCAGGATGAGGACGGCGATCTCGGCCATCTCTGTGCCGCCTCGGTGGTGTTCCTGATGCTGGTCGAGGCGAACCGACAGCTGCGCGCCGATGGAGTGCAAGGTCCTGATCTTATGGCACTTCTCGATCTTGTCGCGCTGGCCACCGTGGCCGACGTCGCCCCCCTGATCGGCGTCAACCGGGCCCTTGTGCGCCAGGGCCTGAAGGTGATGGCGCGGCGCGAACGCGTGGGTTTGCGCGCGTTGGCCGATATTGCGCGGATGGATCAGGCCCCGACCCCCTATGCGCTTGGCTTCCTTCTGGGGCCACGTGTCAATGCGGGTGGCCGCATCGGGCAGGCCGATCTGGGGGCGCGACTGTTGTCCACCGACAGCCCCCAGGACGCCTTGGCTTTGGCACAACGCCTTGATCTGCTGAACACCGAGCGCCGTGATATTGAAGGGCGTGTGCGCGAAGAGGCGTTGGCGCAGGCCGAGATGCGCGGCATGGATGGCCCGCTGGTCTGGGCTGCGGGCGACGGCTGGCATCCCGGAGTTGTGGGCATTGTGGCAGCCCGCCTGAAAGAGGCCGCCCACCGCCCCGCCGTGGTGATCGGCTTTGACGGCGATGAGGGCAAAGGTTCGGCCCGCTCTGTCACCGGCGTTGATCTGGGCGCCGCAATCCACCGGCTGGCCTCTGAAGGTCTGCTGATCAAGGGCGGCGGGCACAAGATGGCCGCTGGCCTGACCGTGGCGCGGGATAAGCTGGAGGCGGCGATGGACCGGCTTGGCGAACTCTTGGCCAAGCAGGGCGCAGGTGTGGGCGGGCGCGAAGATCTGCGGATCGACAGCCTTCTGGCCCCCACTGCCGCCAACACAGGCTTTGTCGAACTGCTTGAACAAGCTGGACCTTTTGGCGCATCAGCTCCCGCACCCCGCTTTGCTTTTGCCGACATGCCCGTGACCACCCGCAGGCTTGGCGGGTCGCATATGAAGCTGTCGTTCGGTGACGCCATGGGCGCGCGGGTCGAGGCGATTGCCTTTGGTGCCTTCGACACCGACCTTGGCGCAGCGCTTGAAAACGCCGGCCATCAACACTTTCATCTGGCCGGGCGGCTGGAGTTGAACAGCTTTGGCGGGCGCACCAAAGTGCAACTGCGCCTCGAGGATGCAGCCCGCGCCTGATGTTCTGTGACCTTCTGAAAGCATTGCGCATTTTTCCTCTTGCGAGTCAGTCGCCCGCGAATTAAACACCGCGCACCACGATCGTGTGGCCCGTTCGTCTATCGGTTAGGACATCTGGTTTTCAACCAGGCAAGAGGGGTTCGACTCCCCTACGGGCTGCCAGTTTCCCTGAACTCGCTTGTTTCAGCGTCAATTTTTCAAGCCCCGATTTACCAAGTCGCTTGGAACAGATTTGGCATTAGCTGTCCAAACTCTGAAAGAGGGAAGCGCGTCGCTGGCGGCGGCTTTGCACAACAATGTAGCTGAACTTCCTTCACCCATCAAGCCAGCGGGATTTCGGCGCTTCTGCCCGACGGCTCTCTGTCTGCGTCGCGACTCGGCAACGGGCCTTCACTCCCCTCCCCCTTTCACCGCAATTGAACTCGCCCGGAACAGCCATTAGCTTTGCCAAAGCCCAGAGCCTTGAAAGGGCCTGTCATGACCTCGACCGACATTTTGCGCCTTGCCCCGTTTCACTTGGACGATGCAGGGGTGGCTTGGGTGAAGGCCGCTTTGGCCGCGATGGCACCGGATGCCAAGGCGGGGCAGTTGTTCATCCATTCCTCGATGGGCAAAGACCCGTCCGAACTGGCCCGTCTGGCAGCCCTGCAACCTGCCGGAATCACCCGTTTCCACACCCCTGATCTGGGCTATGAAATCGATTTCATTGACAGCTTGCGCGCGCAAAGCCCGCTGCCTCTGCTGATCAGTGCCGATCTGGAAGGCTCCCGGATGAGCCTGCCTTTCGGCACCGAAGTGCCCAACCCGCTGGCCTTGGCCGCGATCAATGACGAGACCGCCAGCCGCCAGATCGCAACGATCATGGCCGAAGAGGCCCGCGTGATGGGCCTGAACTGGTCCTTTACCCCGGTGCTCGACATCAACGCGGCCTTTCGCAGCCCGATTGCGGCGACGCGCGGCCTTGGGTCGGACGTGGCCACAATCAGGCGGCACGCATTGGCGCAGATCGAGGTGTTCCAGTCCAAGGGCATCGCGGCCACCGTCAAACATTGGCCCGGCGAGGGGCATGACGACCGCGACCAGCATCTGCTGACCACGATCAACCCGCTGACCCTGCCGGAATGGGAGGTGACGCATGGTGCGCTCTACCGTGCAGCCATCGACGCGGGTGTGCTGTCGGTGATGTCCGCCCATATCGCCTTCCCGGCCTTC
>JBIHZO010000274.1:0-5261 GCA_044231405.1 Cypionkella sp.
ACCGCACGATCCGCAAGGCCCACTGCCGCCTTGCCGACGATGACGATTGGCCGCTGGTGCTGCAACTCGGGGCGGTTTACCTTGGCCCCAAAGAAGAGGTGCCCGATGACCCCGAATTTGCCGCAACGCTTGGCGATGACGCTTTTGGGCGGGCTGGCTGGCCTTGCCTTTTACTGGCTGGGGGTGGTTGTCGAGGATGGCTGGCTGGCGGAACGTCTGGTTCTGGCGCTGGCGGTGTTTGCGGGCACTTTTTTTGGCGGGGCGCTGGCGCTGGCGGGTCGGGTGGCTTTGCCTCGGGCGGCGGCGATGGCAACGGGGCTGGCGGTGCTGGTGGCTGGGCTGGTCAGTTTTGCGGCACTGCGGTTTGATCCGGTGACGGAAATATCCAATGCGCCGCTGATCCTGATTGCCGGCGTTGTGCTGTCACTGGTGCCGCTGCCGTTTCTGATCGGGGCTGCCGGGCCGGGCTGGCGCGATTATCCCACATTGTTCACCGAAAGCTGGGGGCTGTTCGTGCGGCTGTCCTTTGCGTGGATCTTCGTGGGTGTGGTCTGGGCGTTGATCCTGCTGTCGGGCGCGTTGTTCGATCTGGTCGGGCTGCCGCTGATCGAGGATCTGTTGGCGATCGAAGTGGCACCTTGGCTGATCACCGGGGTGGTCTTTGGCCTTGCCTTGGCTGTGGTGAATGAGCTGTCGGATTTCGTGTCGCCCTTTCTGATCCTGCGGCTGCTGAGGTTGTTGTTGCCACTGGTTCTGGTGGTTCTGGTGGTGTTCCTGATGGCCCTGCCGTTTCGGGGGCTGACCGGGCTGTTCGGCGGGATGTCTTCGGCGGCGACGCTGCTGGCGATGGTTGCCACGGCGGTGACGTTGATTTCGGCGGCGGTGGATCAGACCGATGACGAGGCGGTTCCGCCCGGTCTGATGGCCGGGGCGACACGGGCGCTGGCGCTGATCTTGCCGCTGCCCGCGGGCTTGGCGGTTTGGGCGCTGGCGCTGCGGGTTGCGCAATATGGCTGGACGCCAGAGCGGGTGTTCGGGGCGGCAATGGCCGCTTTGGCAATGGCTTACGCGCTGAATTATGCGGTGTCCGCCCTGCGTGCGCCATGGCGGCGGGCCATCAGGTTTGTGAACCGCGCCAATGCCATAGCGGTGATTGCACTGGCGGCGCTCTGGTTGACGCCCGTGTTGAATGCCGAGCGGATCGCGACCAACAGCCAGATGGCACGCTTTGCCGCTTCGGGCGATCCGGCGGTGCTGGACCTGTGGGCGCTGGCACAATGGGGCACGTCGGGGGCGGCCGCGCGGGCCGAGTTGGTGGTTTTGGCGGCCAGTCCCGGCCAACAAGCGCTGGCCGATGTGCTGGCGGGCAATCAAGTCGCCAGCGTGGCTGACACCGCGCACCTTGGTGACGCTTTGAAGGCCGTGATGCCGTTGCAGCCCGCAACGTCCTTGGCACAACGTGACGCGATCTTTGCGGCGGCCGACAATTACACGCTGCAAGGTTGGCTCGACGCCTGCACAGTGGCGATGCCCGAAGGCGGTCCCGGTTGCGTGATGGTTGTGGCAGATTTCTTGCCCAGCCAGCCGGGGGACGAGGCTTTGGTCGCGCATTACAATTCCGCAGGTTATGTCACCTACGCGGGCCTGAGCCTGAACGGCAACCTGTTGCAAATGGGCCGGATTTTGCCCGGTATTGGCGATCTGCCCGAAGGTGTGGATGGTCAGGCCGCCATTCGGGCGCTGCAATCCGTGCCGCCGGTTCTGGTCCCGGTGCCGCTGAACATGCTGATGATTGGCGAAACCGGGTTGATGCTGGTCCCATAGGCAAAGTCTTAATCCTGCGGCGCTATCCTGACTGCGAATCAGTTTTGGTGCCCAGATGCATGGCCTTATCAACCGCTCTATCCAGTGTTTCTTGCGTGATACCTATGGGCCCGCGATCTGGCGGCAGGTGGCCTGTACCGCTGGCTTGGGCTTTGACAATTTTGAACCGCTGCTGAGCTATGACCCTGCCCTGACAGAGGCGGTTCTGGACGCTGCCTCGCGCCTGCTGCATCGCCCCCGCGAAACCGTGCTGGAGGATTTGGGCACCTATCTGGTGTCGCACCCCAACCTTGAACGGCTGCGGCGGCTGTTAAGGTTTGGCGGCATGACGTTTCAGGACTTCCTGCACTCGCTGGAGGATGTGCGCGAACGCAGCCATCTGGCCTTGCCCGATCTGGACTTGCCGGACCTGCGGCTGCTGGACCTTGGTGAGGGCGTCTACCGGCTGCATTGTTCGGTGATGCTGCCCGGGGTGGGCCATATCGTTGTGGGCCTGTTGCGGGCCATGGCGGATGATTACGGCGCTTTGGTGCTGTTAGACCATGACGGGTGCCGCGACGGGGATGAAGTGATTGCCGTGCAGCTGCTGGATCATCGCCACAGCGCCGGGCGTCGGTTCGACCTGGCACAGCCGGGGGCTTAGGGATGGGCGAATTCACCCTTGCCACAGCCGCCTTGGCCCGGTTGATGCCGCTCAGTCTGGTGCTGAACGCGCAGGGGCAGATTGTGGCCATGGGGCCGACGCTGGCCAAGGTGCTGCCCGGGCCGCAGTTGGTGGGCGCGCCCTTCGACACGGTTTTGACGCTGCGCAGCCCGGCGGGTGTGGCCAGCGTGGCCGATCTGATCGCCCGCGCCGGAGAGCGGTTGCATCTGACCATCGGCGCGGCGGCCTATCGGGGTTTGGCGCTGCCGCTGGCAGGGGGCGGCGTGTTGATCAACCTGTCTTTCGGAATCGGCGTGATAGAAGCCGTGCGCCAGCACGCCCTGACCGAAGCCGATTTCGCCGCGACCGATCTGGCGGTCGAATTGCTGTTTCTGGTTGAGGTGAAAACCGCGGTGATGGAGGAACTGCGCAGCCTGAACCTGCGGCTGCAAGGGGCCAAGGTGGCGGCCGAGGAACAGGCGCTGACCGACACGCTGACCGGCCTGCGCAACCGCCGCGCTTTGGATGCGGCGCTGCGGGGGTTGATCGGGCAGGCCGAGGAATTTGGGCTGATGCACCTTGATCTGGACTTTTTCAAACAGGTCAATGACACGCTGGGCCATGCCGCAGGCGATCATGTGTTGCGTAAGGTTGCGGCAATTTTGCGCGCTGAAACAAGGGCTTCTGATACAGTTGCGCGGGTCGGCGGCGACGAGTTTGCCATCGTTCTGCCTGGCCAGCCCGAGGTTGCAAACCTGACCCAGATCGCGCGACGTATCATCGAAAAGCTGACCGAGCCGATTGATTTTGAGGGGCACGCCTGTCGGATTTCGGGATCAATCGGCCTGACCCTGTCAACCCTTTACACACAGCCCGACGCCGGGCGGATGCTGTGCGACGCAGACACCGCGCTTTATGCGTCAAAACGGGCTGGCCGCGGTCAGGCGCAGCTTTTTGCCTCGACAGCGGAAGGCAGGCGTTCGGCGTGACGGCAGGACTGAGGTTGCACAAGTGCCGGTGCTGACCACTCTGCCTCGGGTCAAAAGCGCGGCGGAGTGAGCAGCAATCATGTGGAGACCTGAAGTCAGAGGAGACGGCTTTGGTCGGAAAGGTCAAAGCGGTCGATCAGCCTTCAGAACACTGCGCCCGGCTTCTGAACTGCGCAGGTGCCGCTTTGTCAAAATTTGCACGCAAACCTGTCTCACGTCATGCTGTCCAGAACAGAGATGCCCGCCTGCCAATTGCAGCGTCCAAATCGCCGATTGAGACGTCATAATGCTGTTGCCAGATCGTTGACGCCGATTCAGCCTGGCAGAATATTGACCGCAATCAATAAGCTAAGATCTTAGGAATGGCAGCCCGTAGGGGAGTCGAACCCCTCTTGCCTGGTTGAAAACCAGATGTCCTAACCGATAGACGAACGGGCCATTGCTGCGGGTATTAGGGTGGTTTTGACTGCGCCGCAAGTGCCAAAACAGAGATTGTGACAGCAGATTTTGTCTTGGACACGCAGTGGACTGTGCCGAAGTTGCGGCACCGTCACTGGTCGATCTGGCCACCCATGATTGCGATCGCTTGTTGATAGACTGTGGCCGCATTCCACTCTTTGATGACTGCAAAATTCGGTTCGCCTTCTTGAAAGCCCTTGCCGGGTTTCCAGCCTTTGCCGCGCAGATAGTTTGCAGTGGTTGCAAGCGCGTCGCTGAGATTGGTCAGATCGAGCTGTCCGTCGCCATTGCCATCGATGCCATACTGCAGGGCGTTGCCCGGCAAAAACTGCGTGTGACCCAACTCTCCATGCTTTGCCCCGACGGTTTTCGCCGAGATCGTGCCCTGATCCACCAGCTTTAACGCCCCGATCAGATGCGGGGTGAAGAAGTCATTGCGTCGGCAATCCCAAGCCAGGGTCGCTATGGCCGAAACCACATTGGTGTCCCCCATGAAGTTGCCAAACCCGGTTTCCATGCCGTGAATGGCGATCAGCACCCCGGCCGATACGCCATATTGTGCCTCAAGCCCGGCATAAAACTCGGCGTTCTTGGCTTTTCGCGCGCGCCCCTGCGACACGATGGCATCGGCACCGCGCACCGACATGAATTTTGACAGCGTGTATTTGAAGCTTTTCTGATTGCGATCGGCTGAGATGGTGGCTTTGGAATAGCTGGCACCCAACAGTGCCGCACGGCCTTTTTCACCCACGCCCTGCGCCTGGGCCGTGGCAGCCAGATCAGCCTTCCACTGGTCAAACCCGGAGGAGGTATCGCCACAGGCAGCGGCACTTGCAGGTGCGGCACAGCCCAAAGCCAGTGCCGCCAGCATGGAACGGATCAGCGCAGATTTCATCAACACGGGCGGCACCTTGTGTAAGACATTTGGGCCAGTTTAGCCGGGAACAAGCGCCGCGCAAGGGCAGATGCCGTGGCATTGCGCCGGCACCGGGCAAGTGAGCGGGAAGTTGGGCTTGCCCGGAGACTCTTGTTGGCACCCAGCACCTGTCGCGCAACAAAAAACCCGCCGAAGCGGGTTTCTTGTAACAACCTGACTTGCAGGGTCATTTTGGCTCCGGCGGTAGGGATCGAACCTACGACCAATTGATTAACAGTCAACTGCTCTACCGCTGAGCTACGCCGGAACTGCGGGCCGTATAGCAAGGTGGTTTGGGGGCGTAAAGGGGGAGGGTGAAGAAAAATGAATTCTGCAGTCAGATCGTTTGAAAATGGCTGTGCGGCGTGATGACATTGGCTGTGGTGATCAGGTTTCTGGCATGCAGATCAATAAGATGCGCCAGCACGTT
>JBIHZO010000275.1:0-5197 GCA_044231405.1 Cypionkella sp.
TGATGGCAGGGTTCAGCGCATAGGCCGACAACTCGAACCGCACCTGATCATTGCCCTTGCCAGTCGCCCCATGCGCCACTGCATCCGCGCCGGTTTCAGCGGCGATTCGAACCAGATGCTTGGAGATGAGCGGCCGAGCTATGGATGTTCCCAGAAGGTACAGCCCCTCGTACAGTGCGTTGGCTCGGAACATCGGGAACACGAAATCGCGCACAAACTCTTCGCGGACGTCGACGATATGAATATTCTCTGGCTTGATCCCCAGCAGAACGGCCTTGGCGCGCGCCGGTTCCAACTCTTCGCCCTGACCCAGATCGGCAGTGAAGGTCACCACCTCGCATCCGTATTCAGTTTGCAGCCATTTCAGGATGATCGAGGTATCCAGGCCGCCAGAATAGGCGAGGACAACTTTTTTCGGTGCGGACATGGGGGACCTCCAAAGCGGAAACTGATGGCGGTCTATTGGGTTTTGGCTGCGTGAACAAGACCGATTGGCCTTGTCCGCTTGCCGCGCTAGTGTGCTGTCATGTCAGATTTTGCCCAAGCCGCCCGCCAATCCACCCGCGCTCTGCGCGAGCTGTTCCCGCGCACGCCGTTGCAGCTCAATGACTACCTTTCGCGCCGCTACGGTGCCGAGATTTGGCTGAAACGCGAGGACCTGTCGCCGGTGCGCAGTTACAAATTGCGGGGGGCCTTTACAGCCATGCGCAAAGTGCGCTCCAACAACCCGACGCAGCGCGAATTTGTCTGCGCATCCGCCGGAAATCATGCGCAAGGGGTCGCCTTTGCCTGCAAGCATTTTGGGGTGAAGGGCACGATTTTTATGCCGGTCACCACGCCGCAGCAGAAAATCGACAAGACGCGCGCTTTTGGGGGCGATGCGGTGAAAATCGTTCTGACGGGTGATTACTTCGACCAAACCCTTGCTGCCAGCCAAGCCTTTTGCATCAACAAAGGCGCGCATTTTCTGTCGCCCTTCGATGATGATGACGTGATCGAAGGTCAGGCGTCGGTGGCCGTCGAAATGTTGGAGCAGTTGGGCCGTGCTCCCGATCTGGTGATCCTGCCTGTTGGCGGCGGCGGCCTGTCGGCAGGTGTCACGCAGTTTCTTCGCATTGAAGCACCGCAAACCGAGTACCGTTTTGTGGAACCCGTAGGTGGAGCCAGCCTGACCGCCGCTTTGGCCGCCGCCGAGCCGGTTAAACTGCGCACAGTCAACAGTTTCGTTGATGGTGCCGCAGTCGCGCGGCTGGGTGACAAGACCTTCGCCGCGTTGTCTTGGGTCAAGCCTTCCGAGGTGCTTTTGGCCCCTGAAGACCGCATTTGTGTCACCATGTTGGACATGCTGAACGTTGAAGGCATCGTTCTGGAGCCTGCGGGCGCGCTTTCGGTGGACGTGCTTTCGGAACTTTCCGACCAGATCGCAGGCAAAACAGTGGTTTGCGTCACCTCCGGCGGCAACTTTGATTTCGAACGCCTGCCCGAGGTCAAAGAGCGCGCGCAGCGCTATTCCGGCGTGAAGAAATATTTCATTCTGCGCATGCCGCAGCGCCCCGGGGCCTTGAAGGAGTTTCTCGGCATGCTGGGCCCGGATGATGACATCGCCCGTTTTGAGTATCTGAAGAAATCAGCGCGCAATTTTGGGTCGGTGCTGATTGGAATTGAAACCAGCCGGGCAGAGAACTTCAAAAACCTGTTCGATCAACTCGACAGCGCTGCCTTTTCCTATCGAGACATCACCAATGACGACATTTTGTCCGAATTTCTGATCTAGGCAGCCAAAGCCTGCGCCAAGCCAAGGCCAAGAGCGGCCTTTGATGTTTGATAGCACCTGCTTACCGGGTCAACATTGACCCCCACGTCACCAGACGCGGCCCGCCGCTCTCCCTCTTGGCACAGCGCGGCAAGATCGGCGAAGCCAAGGTTGAGCGCTGCGCCCTTCAGAAAATGCAGATCGGCCTCCAACGCCTTTGCACCCAATGTGGGCGCGATCCGCGCGATCACCTCGTCTGCCTCTTCCAAAAACAGTGCGACCACCTCGCCAAAATCATCCGCCCCGATTTCGTCGCGCAGCTCCTTCACCCGTCCCCAGTCAATCATCTCTCAGTACCCCTTGGCGAACCTCGGAACAGTGTGCAGGCGCGTCTTTAACGAAAAGTGATTTCGCAGGCCGCAAATATGCAAAATTTTCACCTTCACCCCTCTTTAAGACCTTCAGGGCAAACCAGACGGGACAACCGATTGGGGCAAGAATTTGAAACCGGAACGGATCAGACGGGCAGATGGGCAGCGGGCGCCAAGCGCCCTCGTGCCACGCCCCGTGCTGATTGTGGATGACAGCAGGGCGCAGCGGAAAATTCTGCAAATGCAGTTAACGCGCTGGGGATATGATGTGACCGAAGCCGCTTCCGGGGATGAGGCCTTGGCGCTTTGTCTGGGGCAGGACTTTGACATTGTATTGTCTGATTGGATGATGCCCGGCATGTCCGGTCTTGAGTTTTGCAAGGCTTTCAGAGACTTGCCGCGCGAAGGCTATGGCTATTTCATCCTGCTGACGTCCAAATCCGAAAAAACCGAGGTCGCCGATGGTCTGGAAAACGGGGCCGATGATTTCCTGACCAAACCCGTCAGCGCCGACGAACTGCGCGCCCGTCTGCGCGCGGGTGAGCGTATTCTGGGCATGCAGGATGAGTTGGTCGAAAAGAATCGGTTGGTTGGCTCCACCTTGGGCGAACTGCAAAAGCTGTATGATTCGCTGGACCGCGACCTGATTGAGGCGCGCAAGCTGCAGCAAACACTTGTCCGCGACCGGTTCCGCGATTTTGGCGCTGGAACGGCGTCCTTGTTGCTGCGCCCCTCTGGTCATGTGGGGGGCGATCTGGTCGGCAGTTTCGTCATCTCGCCACAGAGAATCGTGGTCTATTCCGTCGATGTGTCGGGCCATGGTGTGGCCTCTGCCATGATGACCGCGCGATTGGCCGGTCTCTTGTCGGGCGCCTCGCCGGATCAAAACATCGCCCTGAAAACCGCCCCGGATGGCGCGCGCGATGCGTGGCCCCCGGCCGAGGTTGCAGCGCGACTCAATCGTATGATGCTCGAAGATTTGCAGGTGGATCAGTATTTTACCCTCGCCTATGCCGAGGTTGATTTGACATCTGGCGCGTGCGTTCTTGTGCAGGCGGGCCATCCACATCCGATGATCCTGCGCAAAGAGGGCGGTATTGAACAGTTGGGCAATGGTGGTCTTCCCATCGGTTTGATCGACGGGGCATCCTACAGCCAGACCAATGCACAGCTTGCCCCCGGCGACAGGCTGTTTCTGGTGTCCGATGGTGTCACCGAATGCCCCAACCTGGATGGCGAAGAGCTTGGCACAGAAGGGCTGCGCGCCCTTTTGCTGCAAAGCGCCGTCTTGCCCAGTGCCGACCTGTTGGAGGCGTTGGTTTGGGATCTTCACAACCATGCGGGGGGCACGGATTTCCCCGATGATGTGTCCGGCATTCTTTTTGATTATCGCGGCCCGGCCTGACCCAAGGCCCGCGCCAGCATTGCCCGATCTCCCGGATTTCCCAGCAAAGTCAAGGCCATCTGCGGGTCCATCCAGACCGCCTTGTGCCCCGCTTCGGTGGGTGGCCCGATCCGCAACACCGGGCGCGCCACATAGATCGTGCACAGCTTTTCCGCCCAAAGATCGTACTCTGGCATGAAGGTAAACCGCCGGAATGCCCCGAGGCGCCGCACTTTGGCGATGTGGTAGCCGGTTTCTTCCATCACCTCACGGTGCAGCGCGGTGATCGGCTGTTCACCCTTGTCAATGCCACCGCCTGGCAGCTGATACTCTGGCACAGGATTGGCCTGATGCGTGGTCAGCAGCGCCCCATCCAGCAGCAAAACGGCATAGACGCCCGGCCTGCGGCGGTAGATTTGCCCCGGTTTCGGACTGCTTCCATAACGTTTGATCATGCTAGCCCCTTGGTCATACGGTTGCCCTGCCTATATAGGCGCGGTATGCCAAGCTTGGCACGTTTAGGAAACCCCATGTCCATTGGTTCGCACATCGCTTGGGACGATACCGTCCTGCCCTTTCAACTTGACCGCTCATCCATCCGGGGGCGGGTGGCGCGTCTTGATGGCGCGCTGGATCTGGTGTTGAAGCAACACAATTATCCGCCAGTGATAGAGGCGCTGGTGGCAGAGGCCGCCGTATTGACTGCGCTGATCGGGCAATCGGTCAAATTGCGCTGGAAATTGTCGCTGCAGATCCGTGGCAAGGGCGCGGCCCGCCTGATCGCCACTGACTATTATGCCCCCACCGAAGATGGCGGCCCGGCCCGCGTCCGCGCTTATGCCAGCTATGACGTGGATCGGTTGGATCTGGACGCCGCGCCGTTCAGCCAGATTGGTGAAGGCTACATGGCGGTGATGATTGATCAGGGCCCTGACATGACGCCTTATCAAGGTTTCACGCCCATCGCCGGAGGATCCCTTTCTGCCTGTGCAGAGACGTATTTCGCCCAGTCCGAACAGTTGCCGACCCGGTTTTCGCTGTCCCTTGGCAAAAGTCAAACGCCAGGCGGTTTGGCGCATTGGCGGGCGGGCGGCGTGATGCTGCAGCACATGCCTTCCATCGCCGGTTCGGTGGCCGCCGAGGCGGGCTCCGGCGAGGGCGGTTTGCTGTCGCACATCGATATTCTTGGCGGCGAAGAAGCCGAGGATTGGACGCGCGCCAACGCTTTGTTGGATACCGTCGAAGAACTTGAACTGATCGGCCCCAGCGTCACGCCCACTGAATTGCTGGTGCGGCTGTTCCACGAAGAGATTCCGCGTGTGTTTGACGCGCAGGCCGTGCATTTCGGCTGCTCTTGCGGACCGGAAAAAGTGGAACAAGCGATGTCGATCTATTCGCAAAAAGACATCCGCTCGATGACGACCACTGACGGGGTTGTGACGGCAGACTGCCAGTTCTGTGGTGCGCACTACGAATTTGACCCCAAAACATTAGGGTTTGAGGGCACAAAGGCGCTTGGTGATGCCGGATGATATTGCGCGTCTGACCCGCTTGCTGCAGCGCCCGGCTGGCGCTTCATCTGACTTTGATCTGAACCCGATCAAATTGGCTCCGGGGCGCGTGTTGCGCCCCGCCGCTGTTTTGGTGGCCCTTTGGCAACGGCCGGACGGGCTGCAGCTTATCCTGACC
>JBIHZO010000276.1:0-5187 GCA_044231405.1 Cypionkella sp.
GCGCGAATCCGCAGAGTTGCGCCTGTTGAACGCGCGGCTCTCCCGCGAGATCGCCGAACGCGAGAAGGTGCAGAAAACGCTGGAAGTGGCGGAACTGACCTTGGCGCAATCATCGAAACTGGCGGCTTTGGGTGAAATGTCCGCAGCGGTCAGCCATGAGTTGAACCAACCCTTGGCCGCAATGAAAACCTATCTGGCTGGCGCGCGGTTGCTGTTGCAGCGCAAGCGCCCGGATGAGGCGCTGTCGTCGTTCCAACGCATTGACGATCTGATCGAACGCATGGGCGCGATCACGCGGCAGCTGAAATCCTATGCCCGCAAGGGCGGTGAGGCGTTTGAGCCCGTCGATCTGCGCGCTTGTTTGTCTTCGGCGCTGTCGATGATGGAACCACAGCTGAAGATTCGCGTTGTGCGTATAACCCGCACTCTGCCGCGCCAACCTGTGATGGTGATGGCTGACAGGTTGCGGTTGGAACAGGTGATCATCAATCTGCTGCGCAACGCGTTGGACGCCACCAAAGACCTGTCCGATCCGCAGATTGATCTGCTGCTGACGGTGGGGGAAACCGCCACGCTGGCGGTGCGTGACAACGGCCACGGCATTGCCGAAATCGGTTCGGTGTTCGAGCCGTTCTACACGACCAAGAAGGCGGGTGAGGGTGTGGGCTTGGGCCTTGCGATCTCATCCGGGATTGTGACCGACCTTGGCGGTCGGCTGACCGCGCGCAACGCCGAAAACGGTGGCGCGGTGTTTGAAGTACACCTGCCGATTTTGGGCAAAGAAGCAAAAGCAGCAGAATGAGGTCGGCATGGCACGGGCAATGAAAGTGGCGATTGTGGACGACGAGGCCGATATGCGCGCCTCGATCAGCCAATGGCTGGCCCTGTCGGGGTTTGATACTGAAACCTACGCCTCGGCGGAGGAGGCGCTCAAGGTGCTTGGCCCCGATTTTGCGGGCGTGGTGGTGTCGGACATTAAGATGCCTGGCATGGACGGCATGGCGTTTCTGAAACGCTTGATGGGAATGGATTCGGGCCTGCCCGTGATCCTGATCACCGGGCATGGTGATGTGCCGATGGCGGTTGAGGCGATGCGGGTTGGGGCCTATGATTTTCTGGAAAAGCCATTCAACCCCGACCGGATGACCGAACTGGCCAAACGCGCGACGATGGCGCGGCGGATGACGCTTGATAACCGCGCCCTGCGCCGCGAGTTGTCGGACGGATCGATCCTGATGAAGAAACTGGTCGGGGCAAGCCCGGCGATGGACCGCTTGCGGGAGGACATTCTGGATCTGGGGCAGGCGGACAGCCATGTGCTGATCGACGGCGAAACGGGCACCGGCAAGACGCTGGTGGCACATGCCCTGCACGCCGTGGGTCCGCGTGCATCGAAAAAATTCGTCACGGTGTCTTGTGCGGCCTGGGGCGAGGATCAGTTGGGGGCCAAGCTGTTCGGGCCGTCGGACGATGGCAATATCCCCCTGGTCGAAGAGGCGCGCGGTGGAACGCTTTGTTTGGAAGACATTGAATCTCTGAGCCACTCTCTGCAATCGCGCCTGCTGACCGTGATCAACGAACAAGGCACGCCGCCTGAAACCCGGATCATTGCGATCTGCAATGAACATGCGCCAGACAAGACGCTGGAAGACGTGTTGCGGCCTGATCTGTTTTATCGGCTGGGCGCAATGACGATCATCTGCCCGCCCCTGCGCGCTCGCGGCGAGGATATCCTGACCTTGTTCACCCGCGCGAGTGAACAGTTTTCCGAGGAATACGGCTGCGACGCCCCGCAGGTGACGGCACAAGAGGCGGCACAGTTGCTGCAAGCGCCCTGGCCGGGCAACGTGCGTCAGATGGTCAACATCGCCGAACGCGCGGTGCTGCAGAACCGGCGCGGATCGGGGTCGATCGCCAGCCTTTTGATGGCGGACAATGAGGCCTCGGGACCCGCGCTGACAACCGAAGGCAAGCCGCTGAAGGATTATGTCGAGGCGTTCGAGCGGATGCTGATCGACAACACCATGCGGCGGCACAAGGGGTCGATCACCTCGGTGATGGACGAGTTGTGCTTGCCACGCCGGACGTTGAACGAAAAGATGGCCAAGTATGGGTTGCAGCGGCAGGATTATGTTTGAACCCATTTGGTGCATGAACCTGCCTTTTGGCAGAACCGCGCACCGTTAGGCACGTCTGGACGGCATGCCAGTTCAAATCACCCATTGTCAGTGTGCATCGTTTCCCATTAGGGTTGTCCACAGGCGACATTGTGTCGCCACGTCATTCTCTGCCTTGATGATCTGGCGCGATGCACGCGCCGAAAGCTGGGGTGGTCGGATCGGCTGCAAAGCCGGATTATTGCCCGTAAGTCCCTGATAAAACAGGAAAAGCGGGCTTTTTTAGGTGGGCTGCTCAGGCGGCCCAAACGTGAACCGCGATGATGCGTGTGACATCGGCAATTTACGGCGAGGGGTGCCCACAGGGCACGGCCCGCCGTTTTGCGTTGCGCGCAACCGCCCGAACAAGTCGCCTCTTTGTGGGAAACACCCCTTCCGGTCCGCCGGGAGGGCTTTGCCATGACGGGCGCAATGGATTGATATGTCTAAGAAAATGCTTATCGACGCCACCCATGCCGAGGAAACTCGGGTTGTCGTGGTTGATGGAAACAAGGTTGAAGAGTTTGACTTTGAAACCGTAAACAAGCGCCAGCTTGCCGGAAACATCTATCTTGCCAAAGTGACTCGGGTGGAGCCTTCGCTACAGGCGGCCTTTGTCGATTACGGCGGCAACCGCCATGGATTTCTGGCATTTGCCGAAATTCATCCGGATTATTACCAGATCCCGGTGGCCGACCGCAAAGCCCTGCTGGAAGAAGAACGCGCCTACAACCGCGATCAGGACGAGGAAGACAACCGTCGCTCGCGCCCGCGTCCCGCCCGCCCTGCACCCAAACCCCGCGCGCAAGCCGAGGCCAGCGAAGGCGACGCGGTGCAGACTGCCGAAGTCAACAGCATGGATGTTGTCGATCTGGGCGATGAAACCGGGGCGGATGCTTTGGTTGACACCAAGCACGACCATGATCACGCCCATGCCCACACCCATCACGTCGCGTCGGCTGAATCCGATGAAGGCGATGTGCCCTACCGGTCCATCGACCACGCGTCCGACACCGATGATGAGATTGAATCCATCGCCGAAGAAGATGTCGCTGAAGAAATTTCGGCCGTGCGCAAACCACGTGCGCGCCGCTACAAAATTCAGGAAGTCGTCAAAGTCCGGCAGATCATGCTGGTGCAGGTGGTCAAGGAAGAGCGCGGCAACAAAGGCGCTGCGCTGACCACCTATCTGTCGCTGGCGGGCCGTTATTGCGTGCTGATGCCGAACACCGCGCGCGGTGGTGGCATTTCGCGCAAGATCACCATGGCTGCCGACCGCAAGAAACTGAAAGAAATCGCGCAGGAAATCGAAGTGCCGGAAGGTGCGGGCCTGATCATCCGGACCGCTGGCGCCAAACGCACCAAGCCGGAAATCAAGCGCGACTACGAATACCTGATGCGGCTTTGGGAACAGATCCGCGAGTTGACGCTGAAGTCGATCGCGCCGGCCGCGATTTACGAGGAAGGCAACCTGATCAAACGCACGATCCGCGATCTGTACAGCCGCGAGATTGACGAAATTCTGGTGGAAGGCGAGGCGGGTTATCGCACCGCGAAAGACTTCATGCGGATGATCATGCCAAGCCACGCCAAAGCCGTGGTGCGTTATGACGATCCGACGCCGCTGTTTGCCCGCTTTCAGGTCGAAAGCTATCTCGGTGGCATGTTCAACCCGACCGTGCAGCTGAAATCCGGTGGTTACATCGTGATCGGCATCACCGAGGCGCTGGTGGCCATCGACGTCAACTCGGGTCGTGCGACCAAAGAGGGGTCTATCGAGGACACGGCGCTGAAAACCAACCTCGAGGCCGCCGACGAGGTCGCCCGCCAGTTGCGCCTGCGCGATCTGGCTGGTCTGATCGTGATCGACTTCATCGACATGGAAGAGCGTCGCAACAACGCCGCCGTCGAAAAGCGCATCAAGGACAAGCTGAAAACCGATCGCGCCCGCATTCAAATTGGTCGCATTTCGGGCTTTGGTCTGCTGGAGATGAGCCGTCAGCGCCTGCGGCCCGGCATGTTGGAAAGCACGACGCAGCCCTGCTCGCATTGTCACGGCACTGGTTTGATCCGGTCGGACGACAGCCTTGGCCTGCAGGTTCTGCGCGCGCTGGAAGAAGAGGGCACACGCAAGCGGTCGAAAGAGGTTCTGTTGCGCGCGCCGATTGGCATCGTGAACTTCCTGATCAACCAGAAGCGCGAACACATCGCGCTGATAGAGGCTCGCTATGGCATGTCGGTGCGGATTGAGTGTGATCCGGCGATGATCAGCCCCGATTTCTCGATCGAGAAATTCAAGACAGCAACCCGTGTGGTGCCGGAGGTGTCTTCGGTGATTTCTGGCAACGCCAGTCTGATGGGTGCGCCGGTGGCCGAAGAAGAAGATCCCGATATCATCGACGAAGTGGATGAGGTCGAAGATGCCGAAGTGGTCGAGGCAAAGGCCCCGGCTTCGGCCGAGGCCAACGGTGATGGCAACGGCAAAAAGCGCCGTCGTCGCCGTCGTCGCAAAAAGCCGGGTCAGAACGGTCAGGCCGAGGGTGCTGAATCGCAGTCTGATGAAGAAGAAGACGACGAAGACGAGGCCGACGTTGTGGCCGAGGCCGCTCCGGTGGATGAAGCCGAACCTGTTGCCAAGAAACGCACCCGCGCCCCGCGCGGCGGTCGTGCTGCGGTCGCCACTGCCGAGGTCGTTGAAGTCGTGGCCGAGGTTGTCGAACCCGTTGAGCCGTTGGTGGCTGCAAAGCCTGCAAGCCGCTCGCGCAGCAGGGCAGCGAAGCCGGAGGCGGTGGTAGAAGCGCCGGTTGAGGCAGTCGAAGCCGTCGAGAAACCGAAATCGCCGCGTTCTCGTGGCGGCCGGTCGAAAGCACAGTCGGCTGAGGCAGCGCCCGCCGAAGTTGTGGTAGACGCCCCGGCACCGGTCGAAGTTGCGGTGGTGGCCCCGGCGCCAGTGGTCGAAACTGTGGCTGTCGTGGAAGATGCGCCGCAATCCGCCCGGGCAGAGGAAGCCCCCGCTGAGGATGGCCCGCCC
>JBIHZO010000277.1:0-5175 GCA_044231405.1 Cypionkella sp.
ACCGCCAGCCCGGCGATCTTTTCCGCCGGGATCATGAAGACCGCGCCCACAGCCAAAACCAGAAACAAAAACAAAGCCATAACCGAGCGGACAATCCAGCGCATGATACCTCCACTGACATTTGCGAGCAGCCTACGCTTCCCCCCGCCCCGCAGGAAGCCAGAGTTCGCACCTTGGCAACAGTTTGCCACAACCGGCTGTCACATCCCTGTGACACAGCCCTGTTTTACCCAAGCCAACCAAGGAGATCGCGATGACCACCCCCACGCCCCAAGCGCTTGACTGGCTCGAAGCCGAACTGACCGACGCCTTCGACGAGGAGTATGAGCTGGAGCTGGAAGACGCGCAGCTCTCCATGGAAATCTCCAAGATTTACAAAGACAAGCACCCCGATGGCATCGACCGCCACGTCTATTTTCATTCCTTGATTCGCCTGCAATCGGAGCTGATAAAGCTGCAAGACTGGGTGTCCTATCACAAGAAAAAGGTGGTGGTTCTGTTTGAAGGCCGCGATTCGGCGGGCAAGGGCGGCGTGATCAAACGCATCACCCAACGTCTCAACCCCCGCGTGGTGCGCGTTGTGGCGCTTCCCGCTCCATCCGACCGCGAAAAAACCCAATGGTATTTCCAACGCTACGTCCCCCACCTGCCTGCAGGTGGCGAAATCGTGCTGTTTGACCGCTCATGGTACAACCGCGCCGGGGTCGAACGGGTGATGGGTTTTGCCGACGACGATCAAGTGGAACAGTTCTTCAACGACGTGCCGGAATTTGAACGCATGCTGGTGCGGTCCGGCATTACCGTGATCAAATACTGGTTTTCGATCACCGATGAAGAACAGCAAATGCGCTTTCTGATGCGCATCCATGATCCGATGAAGCAGTGGAAACTGTCCCCGATGGACCTGCAATCGCGTGTGCGTTGGGAGCAATACACCAAGGCCAAAGAAGAAATGATGGCCCGCACCAATATTGCCGAAGCCCCATGGTACATCGTGGAAGGCAACGACAAAAAGCGGGCGCGCTTGAATTGCATCGACCACCTGCTGGCGCAATTCCCTTATGAACCGGTGCCGCACGAAGAGGTCACCTTGCCCGACCGCGTCTTCAACCCGCAGTATGAACGCGCCGTGCTGCCGCCGGAATTGTACGTGCCGGGGAAGTATTGAACCAAGGATCAGGGTCCATCCGGCCGCCCACAACCGCGACGCAAGCCAAGTCGCCAACTGGGACGGGTGATTGACTCACCTAAGCCACCGAATCCCAGCTTGGCCTACCCCCCGACAGCAACATGGCAACGGCAGTAAGGCATCGGCCGCGTCCTGCCTGACCCAAATCTGCAAAGCGCTCTCATGTCGCGTGGCTGTCTTGTGGCAGGGGCTGGAACGTCGATCATTTCGACATCGGCATCTGTCGATGGGGTGAACCAAGGCGATCACAGGCTCGTCTTGGTTGATCTGTGGTTCAGCCAACCTGAGCGCGTGCAGACACAAACCTTACCAGATCCCGAACTGCCCCGCCCAACCCCTTGATTTCCCTCATCCCGAAAACGGTCCCAACCCGGGACCGCCCCCTACCCCCACAGATCAAATCGCTGTATACCCCTTTGCATGTCACAGAACCCGCCCAACCTCCGCCCCGATCTCGCCCCGAAGGCCACCTTCAGCGAACCGCACCGTCCAGGCCAGCCGACCATTGGCATGGTGTCGCTGGGCTGCCCCAAGGCGCTGGTGGACTCCGAGCGTATCCTGACCCGCCTGCGCGCCGAGGGTTACGCGATCTCGCCCGACTACAAGGGCGCGGATGCCGTGATCGTCAACACCTGCGGCTTTCTCGACAGTGCCAAAGCCGAAAGCCTTGAGGCGATCGGCGAGGCTTTGGCGGAAAACGGCCGAGTCATCGTGACGGGCTGTCTGGGTGCCGAACCCGAATACATCACCGGCGCTCATCCCCGCGTCCTCGCCGTCACTGGACCACATCAATACGAGGCGGTTCTGGATGCCGTCCACAAGGCCGTGCCCGCCAAGCCCGACCCGTTCATTGACCTGCTGCCCGCCAGCGCGGTGTCCTTGACGCCGCGCCATTACAGCTATCTGAAGATTTCCGAAGGCTGCAATCACAAGTGCAAGTTCTGCATCATCCCCGACATGCGCGGGCTGCTGCAAAGCCGCCCCGCCCATGCCGTATTGCGTGAAGCGGAAAAGCTGGTCGAAGCCGGAGTGCGGGAACTTCTGGTGATCTCGCAAGACACCTCCGCCTATGGCGTCGACCGCAAGCACGATCTAAGCCCTTGGAAGGGCGGCGAAGTGCGCGCCCACATCACCGATCTGGCCCGCGAACTGGGGCAGCTTGGCGCTTGGACGCGGCTGCACTATGTCTACCCCTATCCGCATGTCCGCCAACTGATCCCGCTGATGGCCGAAGGGCTGATCCTGCCCTATCTCGATATCCCGTTCCAACACGCAGACCCCGGCGTGCTGCGCCGCATGGCCCGCCCGGCGGCGGCCGCCAAGACACTGGACGAAATCGCGGCTTGGCGGCGGGATTGCCCCGACATCACCCTGCGCAGCACCTTCATTGTCGGCTACCCCGGCGAAACCGAAGCCGAATTTCAGACCCTGCTGGACTGGATGGACGAAGCGCAACTGGACCGCGTCGGTTGCTTCCAATACGAAAACGTCGCCGGGGCGCGCAGCAACGAATTGCCCGACCATGTCCCCGCCGAAGTCAAGCAAGACCGCTGGGATCGCTTCATGGAAAAGGCCCAAGCCATTTCCGAGGCCAAGCTGGCCGCCAAACTGGGCCACACCCTGCAGGTGATCGTCGATGAGGTCGACGCCGAAGGCGCCACCTGCCGGACCATGGCCGACGCGCCCGAAATCGACGGCAACCTATTCATTGATGAGGGTTTTGAGCATCTTGGCCCCGGCGACATCGTCACCGTCACCGTCGAAGAAACCGGCGAGTATGATCTGTGGGGGCGGCTGACCGCTTGATTGCGACTGCACAGCACATCCTCTGTGCGAAACGGCCCTGTCGAAGCGCTTGACCCGACGGTGCCCGCGCGCGGAAGGTTTCGATGTAATCCCTTGGCAGGAGCCACCATGTCTGACGCGCCGATCATCGCCCAAAAAGCACCCTACCCGGTCGAGATGGAGTCCGGGAAGTCCTATTTCTGGTGTGCCTGCGGGCAATCCAAAAACCAGCCCTTCTGCGACGGCAGCCATAAGGGCACCAGCTTTGTCCCCACCAAAGTGACCGCCGAGCAAAGCAAGACCGCCTATCTCTGCGGCTGCAAGCACAGCAAGAACGGCGCATTTTGCGATGGCAGTCACAAGGCGCTTTGACTGTGGGACATCGGCGCTGGATGCTGACCCTCTTCGGTCTATCTTGCCCCTATGAGCGATGAAACCCGAGTCCTTTACAACGACACCTGCCCGGTTTGCCGGTTTGAAATCGACGCCTACGCCAAACGGGTGCGTGCAGACGGCCTTCCGGTGCGGTTCGAAGACTTGAGCCGCGCCGCCGACTGGGGGATGACGGCGGATCAGGCCGCACAGCGCCTGCATGTGATGCACAATGGCGCGCTGCTGTCCGGTATGCCGGCCTTTCGCGCGCTTTGGTCGACGATGCCGCGATGGCGGTGGGCGGCTTGGCTGACAGGTTTGCCGCTGATCCGGCCCGTAACCGCTGCGCTTTACGATCATGTCCTTGCACCTGCACTCTACCGTGCGCATCTCAGGCGCAATGGCCGGTAACTCGCTGAACTAGCTGGAAATTCGTCCCGCCAGCGCGCCCATGATCAACGGACGCGGCGGTCCTGTGATGCCGCGCGCAAACGGACCGATTCCATCGGCATTTGCGAAGCATCGGCCGTGACACCACGTCGTTCCAGAACTGCCGAAGGCGCAAGCGCCAATCGAAGCGGGTTCAGAACGTCGAAAACGATCTGATTCACCAAGCGATTGCAACACATCGCTGTCGTTCGGCGCGCAAACACCGACTTGGTTATAATATTATCCATTTAGAATCAATGAGTTATGTCTGGTCCGGGCGTTTCATATTCCAACCTTGGGCGCTCAAAAACCGACTTGCGGCGCTAAAAAGCCAACTTCGGACTTTCCGACGCCTGGCCCAAGACATGAAAAAAGCCGCCCTCACGGGCGGCCAAGTAACTCGGAAGGGGATCGCGGGTTATTTCTTCCGGCGCTCCTGCGTTCGAGGTGCCGCTTTCTGAGAATTCACCCGGTCCATCACCTTCGTCGTATCGATACCCCGCCAATGCAGGGTCATAAACGGGTTCAGGTCATCATCATTATTCGTCCGGTTGAAGTATGCACCGGCGAAATGATCCAACTCGAGGGTCCGAGCCCCATCAAAAATCGCCTCGCCGATCGCCTCGATGGTGATTTCGATCGCGAGGCCGAACCTGGAGGCCGCAGCATGCATCAGTATCTGCACGAACTCTTCGTTCGCCATCAATTCGGTCTGATCGACAACTCCGGACTGCCGAAGAAGGATTCCCACCGATTCACGCAACTTTTTCCCATCGGTCTCAGGTGAAATCGGGCGGATCTCGATGGGCTTCAGACGCCGCGCCAAGGTGTTGTCGTGATTCATGAGCTCCCGGGCTTCAAGCGTTGCGGAGAGGAAAAGGCAGACCGGCCACTCTTTGTCCTGGGTAAGGTTCCTGATACGTTTCGTGAAGTGTTCCTTCGTGGCGTCCGTGGTGTGCCGGCCCGCGTCCTGAACCTCGTCCAGATGCAGTCCGGCCACGCGCTGCTGTTTCAGGAGATCCCTGATCCGATTGAAAAGATAATCTTCATCCCTGGCATTCTTCAGGGGGTATCCCAAGGTCTTGAGAATCTCGACCGCCGTTTCCTTGGGGGTTGCCCGCCCGGGTACGATGACGCTGACGATCTGGTGCCCGAATTCTCGACCACCGGTCGCCTCAGCCACGCTGTGGAAGTCGGCTATTGCTTTCTCGACCATCCGGGACTTCCCTGCGCCTGAAGGGCCGATAAGGGCACCTCCCTTCTGCTCGAAGATGCCGATTTTGAGGCGCTGATCGCGGGCCTCCATGACCGTGTGAAGACGACGACGGAAGGCCCCGTAGGGTTCAGTCTCGAAAAAGTTCTTCTCCAGTTCCGCCTGAATCTTGACGTTTTCCCTCAGT
>JBIHZO010000278.1:0-5145 GCA_044231405.1 Cypionkella sp.
GGCGCTTCCAACCTCAACGAGCGGATTGACGGCGTGAAAGAAGCGCTGGCAGCATTCCCGGAAATCGAAATCGTGGCGACTGAAGGCACCGAAGACGATCTGGCCAAAGCAGTTTCCGTGACCGAAGCCATCCTGCGCGGCAACCCGGATCTGGCAGGCATCTTCGGCATGAGCCAGGTTGGCGGCCCGGCTGTGGCCAAGGTTCTGGCGCAGCAGGAATTTTCTGACCGCAAAGGCGCGGTTGCCGTGTTCGCTTTCGACGATCTGCCGGATACCATTCAGGGCGTGAAAGATGGCTACATCAACGGCATCATGGTGCAGCGTCCGGTTACCATGGGCAAACTGGCTGTCGAGCAGCTGGTTTCCCAGATCAAGGGTGAGGCTGCAGGTGGCGACATCGACACCGGCGTTACGGTCGTGAACGCAGACAATCTGGGCAGCTACACCAAGTAAGCTGTCTCTTTGGGGGCAAGGCGTACTCCCCGCTTTGCCCCCTTTTTCCTTTTGTCAGCCGAGGCGCCGATGAGCTTTTTTCTGGAAATGCACGGAATCACCAAGACCTTTCCGGGCGTCAAGGCGCTGAACCGGGTCGATCTGCAACTGGCGCGTGGCGAGGTCCATGTGTTGGCAGGCGAAAACGGTGCCGGCAAAAGCACCCTGATGAAAATCATGACCGGGGTCTACAAGGCCGATCCGGGTGGCGTCATCAAGGTGGATGGTCAAGAGGTGACGATCAAAGATCCTGTCCATGCGCGGGCGCTTGGGATTAGCATTATTTATCAAGAACTTGCGGTTGTGAACAATCTGACCGTGGCCGAGAATATCTATCTGGCCCGCGAGCCGTTGAACGGCTTTGGCATGATTGATGTGCGCAAGATGAACGCCGATGCGGCGGCGGTGCTGGCCGAGCTGGAGATGAACCTTGACCCAAGCAGGCTGGTTGGCGGACTGAGCATCGGGCAAAAGCAGATGGTCGAGATCGCGCGGGCGATTTCCTATCGGTCCAAGCTGATCATCATGGATGAACCCACCGCCTCGTTAAGCCATCACGAAGCGACGACGCTGATGCGGATGGTGAAGAAGCTGACGGCGCAGAATATCGGTGTGGTGTATATCTCGCACCGTCTGGATGAAATCTTTGAAATTGGCGACCGGGTGACGGTGCTGCGCGATGGCATGACCGTGGACAGCCGCCCGATTGCCGAGATGACCCGCGAAATCCTGATCCGCAAGATGGTCGATCGCGAGATGTCGCAGCTATTTGGGGAGCACGCCTCGCATGCCAGCGAGCAGATTCTGATGTCGGTCAAGGGCTTGGGGCTGAAGCGGCCAACCGTGCAGGGCGCGCGGGTTTCGGATGTCAGCTTTGATCTGCACAAGGGCGAGGTCTTGGGCTTTTTCGGCCTTGTCGGGTCTGGCCGCACCGAGATCATGGAGATGATCTTTGGCAGCCGCGCCAGCGTTGGCAGCATTAGTATTGACGGCAAGACCGTGACCATCCGAGAACCGTCGCAGGCGATTGAACAGGGCATCGGCTTTGTCACCGAAGACCGCAAGGAATTGGGGCTGGTGCTGGGCATGTCGGTGCGCGAAAACTTCAGCCTGACGCATCTGTCGGATTACTGCAAAATGGACGTGGTGAACCGCAAACGCGAAACCAATGCCTGTGTGCAGTATATCAAGTCACTGGGCATCAAGACTCCCTCGCCGGAACAGAAGGTGTTGAACCTGTCGGGCGGCAATCAGCAAAAGGTGGTGATTGCGAAATGGGTGGCGCGGCGTCCGCGTATTCTGATCGTGGATGAACCGACGCGCGGTATTGACGTGGGCGCGAAGGCCGAGGTGCATACGCTGTTGAACAAGCTGGCGTCGGAAGGCATGTCGATCATTGTGGTGTCGTCGGATTTGCCGGAAGTGCTGGCGATCAGCGACCGGGTGGTGGTGCTGAAAGAGGGCCGCATCACCGGGGTGTTGTCGCGCGCAGATGCCACGCAGGAACGGGTGATGCTGGCCGCGACGGGCTAAGCAAAGCATTGAAAGAATTCAAGGAAACGGAGAGTCTCATGACCAAACGCATCATTTTCACTGGCGGCACCGGCAAAGCCGGTCGCCATGCCGTGCCGCATCTTTTGGCGAAGGGCTACAAGATTCTGAACGTCGATCTGAAGCCCTTCGATCATCCGGGCGTCAACACCCTGATCACCGACATCACGGACTCGGGGCAGGTGTTCAACGCCTTTACCACCCATTTCGGCTTTGACGGCTATGACGAGGGCGCGCCGCCGAAGGCCCCGGATGCTATCGTGCATTTCGCCGCCGTGCCGCGGGTGATGATCAACCCAGATAACACGACTTTTGCGCAGAACACCGTCGGCACCTACAATGTGCTTGAGGCTGCGATGAAGCTGGGCGTGCGCAAGGTGATCTTCGCCAGTTCCGAAACCACCTATGGCGTCTGCTTTGCCGAAGGTGACAAGGATTATCACTCTTTCCCGCTGGAGGAAGATTACGACAGCGACCCGATGGACAGCTATGGCCTGTCCAAGGTTGTGAATGAAAGGACCGGCCGCGCCTTTGCGATGCGCTACAAGGCGGATGTTTACGCTCTGCGGATCGGTAACGTTATCGAGCCGCATGAATATGCCAACTTCCCCGGCTATCTGGCCGACCCACTCAGCCGCAAGCGCAACGCCTGGAGCTATATCGACGCCCGCGATCTGGGCGAGATCGTGCATCTTTGCCTGCAAAAGGACGGTCTGGGCTATCAGGTGTTCAACGCAGTGAATGACACCATTACCGCCAACATGCCGACAGCGGAATTTCTGGCGAAATATGCGCCGAATACGCCGATCACCCGGCCGATGGGCAAGGATGAAGGCCCGCTTTCCAACCGAAAGATCCGCGAGGTGCTGGGCTTCAAGGAAGCGCATCCGTGGCGGAACTATGTGAAAGTCTGATCTGAGTAACCGGGGCGACGTGGGCTGTGTCTCCCCGGTTAAACAAACCCATATACAACTGCGCCAAGGCCGTGGCATCACGGATTCAAGACGCAGCGCCCATCGGATGACGCAGCACGAAGGGGACTCCGGTGATCAAGACCAAGCAGCGGCTGCATGACAAGAAAAGCAGGATCACCATCCACGAGGTTGCCGCCCGCGCCGGGGTGAGCGAATCCACAGTCTCGCGCATCATGCGTAATGAGGGTCTGGTGGCCGAGGCGACCCGCGCCATGGTTATGGAAAGCGTGCGCGCGCTTGGCTATGTGCCCAACCGCATTGCCGGATCTTTGGCCTCAATGGACTCTAAGCTGGTGGGTGTGGTGGTGCCATCACTGTCGAACATCGTGTTTCCCGAGGTTCTGCAGGGCATCAACGCGGGGCTGCAAGCCAGCAATTATCAAGCCGTCATCAGCATCAGCGATTATGATATCGATCGCGAGGAAACGCTGGTACGGGGCATTCTAGCCTGGCAACCGGCGGCAATCCTGATCACCGGCTTTGATCACACCATGGCGACAAGGCGGATGCTGGACCAAAGTGGCGTGCGCGTGGTCGAGATGATGGACATCGACTCCGCCCCGATCGACGTGGCGGTCGGCATGTCTCACCGGCGCGCGGGTTATGCGGCGGGGCAACATCTTATTGCCAAAGGCTATCGCCGCTTTGGCTATGTCGGCCACGACTGGCGATCAGATCGCCGGGCACGGCTGCGCTATGACGGCTTGTGCGAGGCGCTGGCCGAGGCCGGGATTTCGATCACCGCGCACGCAATCTCCGATGGGCCCAGCTCGGTGGCTACCGGGCGCAGCCAGACCGAACAGCTGTGCCGGATGGCGCTGGTGGATGTGGCTGTTTACTCCAATGATGACATGGCGGTCGGCGGTGTGTTTCACTGTATGGCTGCGGGGATAAGCCTGCCAGATCAACTGGCGATTTTTGGTTTCAACGGGCTGGATATTGGCCGCGAATTGCCGCAGCCTTTATCCACCGTGCGGTCCAACCGGTACTTGATCGGTCAGAAGGCAATCGAATCCATCGTACGTGCGCCAGAGCGGCCCGCGACGAAAACCAGCATCGACACTGGGTTTGAGATTTTCACCGGGGCTACCGCCTGACTTTCGGGGCGCATTGCAGCCGCATCTGGACAATATTGGGGCAGCATCAGGCCGCACCGTCCGGCGCAAAAGCCGAAGGGAATCGTTGGTACACCCAATCGTGATTACGGTTGGCGGTCAGATTGGCGGCGTCAACGCAGGCGAAACCTTCAGGTCGGCCAATGCTTCAAGCTGCGGGCGGACATGGGTATCCAGCGCCCTTTGCATTGTCGCGGGATCGATCACCACCGGTTTGTCCGATTTCTTTTCCAAATCCGCCGCCACTTGCGCCGCCATCAGCGCCGCCACTCGGGCGGGCCAGGTGACCCAGACATCGCGTTCCTACGTGCCCGGCGGAAGGCCAGCGCCTCGGCGCTTGCCCGGTCGACAGCGTGCCCTTCTTCTTCTGGATCGCCATCTGGCGTTCTTGCGCCTGATAGACCTTCTGCGCGGTGCTTGGCGTCCACTGCATCGTCGGAGATTGCCGGGCGGTCGTCAGCATTGGCCAGCAACGCATCCAGTCCATCCTCCGGAATCTCGATCAGGCTGAGGCCGAAATCCTCGGCCAGCAGGGCCTGCAATTCCTGCAGCAGCAGCGTTTCGTCCCAGGTGCCTAACGGGGTCAGCTTGTTGTCGGCGATATGGTACGTGCGGCGCTCCGCCTCATCGAGGTGGCTGAGCCGGATCACCGGCACGTTCGTCTGCCCCAGCATCGCGGCCGCCAGTACCCTGCCATGTCCTGCAATCAACTCGCCATCTTCGGCCACGATGTAGGGCACGGTCCAGCTGAACTTCGCCATGCTGGCGGTGATCCTGGCCACCTGATCGGTGCCATGGATCTTGACGTTGCGTGCGTACGGGCGCAGCCGGTCGAGAGGTCAGGTCTCGATCCGGCTTGGCGCAAAGACGAGGTCCATGAGCGATTCTCATTTGTGGCAAGCGGACGTGCCAAAGCGCGCTGGGCGGTGCCAACGGCTGGAACGGGATCCGCGATATGGGGAAAACGAAAGCGCCTGCGAGGGGTTTCCTCCGGGCGCAATTCCTCGATGAGC
>JBIHZO010000279.1:0-5140 GCA_044231405.1 Cypionkella sp.
CGCCGAGATTTCGGCGAAGCCGCCGGTGACAACATAGGACTTCACCCCATCTGCGGCATGTGCGCGCAGAATGCCGGGGCGCAGGGTGGTGATGGTGGGGGCATGCCCCTCCATCGCCGTCAGGTCGCCATCGGCGCCGGGGATATTCACCTCGGACGCCGCGACGGACGCCAAGCGACGCTCGGGCGTTACCAGATCAAACTGCAGCGTTCCAGCCATGATGCCCCCTTAGGCCGCTGCCGCAGCAAGCTTGGCCGCCTTGGCTTTAACGTCTTCGATGCCGCCCACCATGTAGAAAGCGCCTTCCGGCAGGTGGTCATACTCGCCCGCCACAACCGCCTTGAACGAGGCAATGGTGACGTCCAGCGGAACCTGCACGCCGTCCGAACCGGTGAAGACTTTGGCCACGTCGAAGGGCTGCGACAGGAAGCGTTGGATCTACCGGGCGCGGGCCACCGACAGTTTGTCTTCTTCCGAAAGTTCGTCCATGCCAAGGATGGCGATGATGTCCTGCAGCGACTTGTAGCGCTGCAACACACCCTGAACCGAACGGGCAACCTGATAATGTTCGTCGCCGATCACGGTCGGGTCCAGCAGACGCGACGAGCTGTCCAGCGGGTCCACGGCCGGGTAGATGCCCAGTTCAGAGATCGCGCGCGACAGAACCGTGGTGGCGTCCAAGTGAGCAAACGACGTGGCCGGCGCAGGGTCGGTCAAGTCATCGGCAGGCACATAGATGGCCTGCACCGAGGTGATCGAACCGGCTTTGGTCGAGGTGATACGCTCTTGCAGAGCGCCCATGTCGGTGGCCAGAGTTGGCTGATAGCCCACGGCGGACGGGATACGGCCCAGCAGAGCCGACACTTCGGAACCAGCTTGGGTAAAGCGGAAGATGTTGTCCACAAAGAACAAAACGTCCGTGCCCGACTGATCGCGGAACTGCTCGGCCAAGGTCAGACCCGACAAAGCAACGCGCAGACGTGCGCCCGGTGGTTCGTTCATCTGACCGTAAACAAGGGCCACTTTCGACTCCGTCAGGTTATCAATCTTGATAACGCCGGATTCGATCATCTCGTGGTAAAGGTCGTTGCCCTCACGGGTACGTTCGCCCACGCCCGCAAACACCGAGTAACCGGAGTGCACTTTGGCGATGTTGTTGATCAATTCCATGATCAACACGGTCTTGCCCACGCCTGCGCCGCCGAAGAGGCCGATCTTGCCGCCCTTTGCATAAGGCGCCAGCAGGTCGATGACCTTGATGCCGGTGACCAGCACGACGCTTTCGGTCGCCTGTTCCGAGAAGGCAGGAGCCGGGCGGTGGATCGAGCGGAACTCGGTCGCGTTGACCGGGCCACGTTCGTCAACCGGCTCGCCGATGACGTTCAGGATGCGGCCCAAGGTGGCGTCGCCAACCGGAACCGAAATCGGAGCGCCGGTGTCAGACACCGGAGCGCCACGAACCAGACCTTCGGTCGCGTCCATGGCGATGGTGCGCACGGTGTTTTCGCCAAGGTGCTGGGCCACTTCAAGGACCAGTTTCTTGCCGTTGTTTTCGGTGATCAAAGCGTTCAAAATCGCGGGAAGCGCGCCTTCGAACTGCACGTCAACCACGGCGCCGATGATTTGCGTCACCTTGCCTGCCGCGGCAGCTGCTTTCGGTGCTTTTGCCATAGTGTTTCTCCAGTTCGTCAGAGCGCTTCAGCGCCCGAAATGATTTCGATAAGCTCTTTGGTGATCGCAGCCTGACGCGAGCGGTTGTAGATCGTGGTGTACTTCGTGATCATGTCGCCTGCGTTGCGCGTTGCGTTGTCCATCGCGCTCATCCGGGCACCCTGTTCCGAGGCCCCGTTTTCCAGCAAGGCCGTGAACACCTGTGTGGCCACGCCGCGCGGCAGAAGGTCGGCCAGGATGGCCTCTTCGGACGGCTCGTAGTCATAAAGGGCGGTCGCGGCACCGGCTTCGAACTTGGCCGGGATCACTTGCAGGGCGGTCGGGATCTGGGCGATCACGGATTGGAAGCGGTTGAAGAACAACGTCACCACATCACATTCGCCAGCCTCGAACCGGGCCAGAATATCACGGGCGATGCTTTGCGCGTTGGCATAGCCGACACGCTTCACTTCGGTCAGGTCCACGTGACCGACCATGTTCGCCGAGAAATCCCGGCGCAGCTGTTCACGGCCCTTTTTGCCGACGGTGAGAATCTTCACCGTCTTGCCGGCTGCGATCAACTCATTCGCCTTGGCGCGGGCCAGCCGCACGATGGTCGAGTTGAAGCCGCCGCAAAGGCCGCGTTCCGAGGTCATGACGACCAACAGTTGCACCTGATCGCTGCCCGTCCCGGCCAGAAGCCGGGGCGCGCTGGCCGATTGACCGACCGAGGCTGCAAGCCCGCCCATCACCGCGTTCATCCGTTCGGCATAGGGCCGGGCGGCTTCGGCGGCTTCCTGGGCGCGGCGCAGTTTGGCCGCGGACACCATCTGCATGGCTTTGGTGATCTTGCGAGTGTTTTTCACACTCGCAATCTTGTTCTTGAGGTCCTTGAGGCTGGGCATCGTTTATCCCCCTGCCCTTAGGCGAAGTCTTTGGCGAATGCCGCGATCTCGGCCTTGATGGCTTTCTCCAGATCGCCCGCGACTTTGCGGTCGTTCTTGGTGATGTCTTCCAGCAAAGCTTTGCCAGCGCCGCGCAGGTGCTTCAGAAGACCAGCTTCGTAGCGGCCAATGTCCTTGACCGCGACCTTGTCCAGCGCGCCCGAGGTACCGGCATAGATCACCACGACGATTTCGGCGTTGGTCATCGGCGAGTACTGGTTTTGCTTCATCAGCTCTGTCAGACGCGCACCGCGGTTCAGCAGGGCCTGGGTCGAGGCGTCAAGGTCCGAACCGAATTGGGCAAAGGCCGCCATTTCGCGGTACTGCGCCAGTTCCAGTTTCACTTTGCCAGCCACCGATTTCATGGCGTTGGTTTGTGCAGACGAACCCACACGCGACACCGACAGACCGGTGTTCACAGCAGGGCGGATGCCCTGATAGAACAGTTCGGTTTCCAGGAAGATCTGGCCGTCGGTGATCGAGATCACGTTGGTCGGAATGAACGCCGACACGTCGCCGCCTTGGGTTTCGATGATCGGCAAAGCGGTCAAGGAACCCGAACCGAAATCTTCGTTCAGCTTCGACGAACGTTCCAGCAAACGGCTGTGCAGGTAGAACACGTCGCCCGGGTAGGCTTCGCGGCCCGGCGGACGGCGCAGCAAGAGCGACATCTGGCGATAGGCAACGGCCTGCTTGGACAGGTCATCATAGATGATCAGCGCATGACGGCCATTGTCGCGGAAGAATTCCGCCATCGAGGTTGCCGCGTAGGGGGCAAGGAACTGCAGCGGGGCCGGGTCAGATGCGGTTGCAGCCACAACGATCGTGTATTTGATCGCGCCGGTTTCTTCCAGCTTCTTCACCAGCTGGGCCACGGTCGAACGCTTTTGACCGATGGCGACATAGATGCAGTACAGCTTCTTGGACTCGTCGTCGCCAGCAGCCTCGTTGTAGACTTTCTGGTTCAGGATGGTGTCCAGAGCCACGGCGGTTTTGCCGGTTTGACGGTCACCGATGATCAGTTCGCGCTGGCCACGGCCAACCGGGATCATGGCGTCCACGGCCTTGAGGCCGGTTGCCATCGGTTCATGCACCGATTTGCGTGGGATGATGCCCGGAGCTTTGACGTCGGCCTGACGACGCTCGGTCGTGGCGATCGGGCCTTTGCCATCGATCGGGTTGCCAAGGCCATCAACGACGCGGCCCAGCAGGGCGTTGCCAACCGGCACGTCAACGATCGACTTGGTGCGCTTGACGGTGTCGCCTTCTTTGATGTCCTGATCCGAACCGAAGATAACGATACCGACGTTATCAACTTCCAGGTTCAAGGCCATGCCACGGATACCACCGGGGAATTCGACCATTTCGCCGGCCTGAACATTGTCCAGCCCGTGAACGCGGGCAATACCGTCACCGACGGACAGCACCCGGCCAACTTCGGCCACTTCGGCGTCTTGGCCAAAGTTCTTGATCTGCTCTTTAAGGATCGCAGATATCTCAGCAGCCTGGATTCCCATCACCCAACCTCTTTCATTGCATTCTGGAGTGCCGCAAGCTTGGCCTTGACCGAGGTGTCGATCATGACCGACCCGAGCTTTACGATTAGACCGCCGATGAGGGATTCATCGACGGAGGTGTTCAATTTGACGTCTTTGCCGACGCGGGCTTTCAGCGTTTCGGCCAGCTTGGCGGCCTGATCGGCGGTCAGCTTGGTGGCCGAAGTCACCTCTGCCGTCACTTCGCCCTTTTCGACGGCGATGCGGGCCTTGAGGTCGGCAACCAATTGCGGCAGCACGAACAGGCGGCGTTTGGACGCCATCAGGGCCAGCGTGTTGGCGGTGGTGCTGGAAAGCTTCATTGCGCCGGCCACGGCGGCCATGGCGCGGGCCTGATCATCGCGGGCCACAACGGGCGACGCGATCATCGCGGCAAGCTCGGGGCTTTCTGTCAAAGCAGCCCCCAGCGCATCTGCATCGGCCTCAAGAGACTTGAGGGCGTTTTCCTCTTTCGCAATCTCGAACAGCGCCTGCGCGTAGCGCCCGGCAATGCCCAAGGAGATCGAAGCTGGTTCGGACACGTCATCCCTTCCGCGGTCTAGGCCCCTCTTGTGAACCGCCCTTGGGACAAGACCCATTTGCGGCGCATACGAGGAGCATGCGTCTTTGATTTTGCGCGTCTCTAGCAGAGGTGAAGCCACCTCGCAACCGCCCTAACGAATGTTAGCGCCGGAAAAGGATGCGGCGTTTGTGCAAAGGATCAGGCAAGAATGCTGCGCTGCGGCGAGACGCCTTCCCCGCGATGCCATTTTGCCGACTAAGCTGACTTTTCCTGCCGGGAAAACGTCCACGATTCGCGGTTTGCCCTGTCAACGAAGGCGGGCTGCGCAAGATGGGAGGCCGGACCGGCCCGGGCTTGTCACCGGCGGTCCTGACTGACGGTCGTCTGCGGCGCGGGCACCGGTTGGCCGACGCCTTCCAGCGCGGCGCGCAGGGGGCGGCGGACGGCGGTGGCGAGTTTGCCGCGGGTGGGGGCGTAGACTTGTTTGG